>JBNKZR010000054.1:0-25543 GCA_050301735.1 Polyangiaceae bacterium
CCCGCCGCGGCGGCCAAGCCCGCCAGATTGCCCAAACCGCCGCCTCCGAGATTGGTCTGCAGCGGTACGTTCTCGCCCACGGAAATCTCCGCCTCCGTGTTGTCGGTGGCGATGATGTGCGGTGTCGACAGCACGTTGGAGTCGCCGCTCTTCGCCAGAGCGTTGAGAAACACACCAAAGGCAGGAATGCTGATGCCCGGCGGCAACCCCGGAATGTTCTGCGTACCGGGCAAATCTTGCCCACGCACCCCGAGCGCGAGTGCCTGCAGCTGGGTAGCGTCAGGCGCGATGGAGTTGATTGGGTTGAAGCCCCCAACCACGACGGAATCGTCGCCCACCAAGTCCTGCACACCGCCGTGATACGCCAGACCGAGCTGATTCGAGCGATCGATAGAAACGTCCATGATGACCGCTTCCAGAAACACCTGGCGTCGCTTCTGGTCGAGCTTTTCAATCACCAAACGCAGCTGAGCAAAGTCGCGTGCCGAAGACGAGATGACCAGGGAGTTGGTGGGCTTGTCCGCGGTGATCTTGATCTCCCCTTCGAACACCTCAGCCACCTGCTGGGGCGCCGCGCCCTTGCCCGCCTTCTTCCGGGAGGCGGTCGAACCGCTCATCATCTGCGTCAGCGTCTTGGACAGCTCGGTAGCGTCGGCGTGTTGTAGCGGAAGCACGTGGATGTCGCCCTCTGCCGAAGGTGGTACGTCCACTCGCTTGAGCAGCTCCAAAATTCGCGAGTAGGCGTCTTCGTTGCCGACGATAATCAGGCTGTTGGTCACATCCTCCGCAATGATCTTTTCCAGACCGGGCGACCCGTCCTTGCCTTTCAGCTCGTATATCTCGTTGAGCTTCTTGGCGATGTCATCAGCCGAACTGTAGTTGATCGGCTCGATCCACATCTTGTTGTTCACCCCACCCAGATCGATCTCTTCAATCAGGCGGATCATGCGACGGATATTCGTGCCGCTGTCCGTCATGATCAGTAGCTGCCCCTCATCGAAGGTGGTGATGTCGCCCTCTTTGCTCTTGAACTTGACGAGCACCTTGTTCACATCGGCGGCGGAAGCGAACTTGAGCCGATACAAGCGAGTGATCATGCGGTCCGTTGCCGGCACCGGTGCGCCCCTCGAGTATATGGGCGGCGATTGCGTCACCACGCCGCCACTGTCGATGATCTTCAGAAAGCGGCCATGCGGCACCACCGTCATGCCGTTCGCTTTGAGGATGGACAGGAAGGCTTCATACGCCTCGTCGAGGGACACGGGCGTGGGCGAAACGACGGTGACCTTGATATCCCGCACCTTGGCGCCGTAGATGAATCTACGTCCCGTCAAACCACTGATGTGATTGACCAGCTCGGCGAGGTCGGCATCTTCGAGGTTGAACTTGACGAGGTGCCCACCCGGCTTTGGCTTGAACGGAGTGTCGACTGCCTGCGCGATCGTCTCCATCGAGTTCGGCGGCTCCTCTCCGGCACCGGGGGGCTCCTCCGCGGGTTCGTTCTTGCGAGCGCCCTTTTCCGTCTTGCTCTTGGAGTCCTTGCCGGATGGGGCGTCCTGCCCGTCGTCTTTGGCCTTGGTCTTGGCTTCTCTCGCTGCCTTGGCTCGCTCGCGGGCTCGCTCCAGCGCAGACTTGGGCTTATCTGCCTCATCTTTGGCTTGCGCAAACACTTCGGGCGCGAACGTTGTCGTCAGCAAGGCTGCGTTTGCCCACAAGACGACACCGCCGATGCGTGACGTCAACGAGAGCGAGGAGACGACGTTTCGAAAAGAGCCGATACGGCTGCTGGATTGTTCTTTGGAACGCATCGTAATCACTTGATGTTCAAATCCACGGTCGTGGGCTTGCCACGGCGGGTGAGCTTGACGCTCAACTTGTTGGCTGTACGCAGTCGTGCGTAGGCGTTGAGTGCATCTTCCGGGTTAGCCATGTTGAAACCGTTGATGGTCTCGATTCGGTCGCCGTTTTGAAGCCCCAAGCTGCCGAGTAGCGTGTCAGGCCGAATGCCGAACAGACGGATACCGACTGTCTTTCCGTCCGCGCCCTTCTCCGGAACGATGCGCGCCGAGCGCATGAGCTGTGCCTGATTTTCGAGGATGTTGTCCACCACCGCCCGGTCGACGTTGAACTCCGTCGCGCTGACCTTCTCGATCTTCTCGGCAATCTCCTTCGGAACGGTGGGCGCGCCGCGCTGCGGCTTGGTTCCCTCGGGTTTCTGCTCCGGTTCTGGTTTTTTCGGTTCCGGCTTGCTGCCTTTGCTCGGCTTGGCCTTCTCTTCGGCAAACAACAACGCCTGACACAAGTCCGAACCCTTGATCAGCCACACCGCGGGGCTGGCCTCGACGCGGTTGAAGCCGATGTACGCCACTTCGAAGTCCCCCGCCTTGTCGCCGACACGGCGGAGTGACGGCCGCTCTTCACCCGGAGCCTGCAACACAGCAATCGACCACGTCGGGTCGTCCGACTCGGTCACGATGTTGACCAAAACGCCATCGCAAGTGTCAGCCCCCAGCGGGTCCGAAAGGTCTAGCCGTCCCGGCCCTGACTTCTCGCCCTCTTCGGACGGCTCTGGTTCGGGCTCGGGCAGCGTGCGCTGCAGCTCGGTGTCCGGATCGAACACGTTGTGCTCGAAGAGCTTATTGGCGGTGCGTGTGCGCGTGCTCGAGTTGGGTGGCGCCCCCGTGCGCTGCAAGCTGCCGGAAGCCATCTCCTCCGGATCTGGCGCCAACGCGGAAGACGTCGCGAGCTGCACGACTCCCGACGCCTGAAAGTAGGCGATGACCGCCACCAGTGCGGCGACGATCCCGGGGAAAAACTTCTTGATCAGCGTATCGAAGGGCATTCGACTCCGGGGGTTTAAAGCGAGAGCCGTGCCAGAGGTCAATCCTCAAAGAACAGCGATTTTCTTCGGGGTTTTTGCCCGTACGAGGAGGCCGGTCGCGCCAAGCTGACACGTCGCCCGAAGGCGGGCCCCAAACTGCGCCAATTTGACAAAACTGCCGGCGCTTCAGCGACCGACCTCGCCCAACTTGCGGTAGATCGTTCGGGTCGAGATGCCGAGCAACTGCGCCGCGAGGGTCTTGTCGCCCGACGTGTGCTTCAAGGTTTGTCGGATCAGCCGTTGTTCGACGTCGGCGAGCGGGGTTCCAATCGCGACCTGCAGGGCGTCGGGCTCAGACGCATCCGCCCGAGCGACGACCTCGGGGAGATCTGCCAAAGACAGCGAGTCCGAACGGCACAAGACCGCCGCCCGTTCGACGACGTTTTCCAACTCACGCACGTTGCCGGGCCAGGTGTAGTCGAGCAGTTTCGTCATCACCTCGCTGGGCACCGACAGCCGCGCTCGGGCGTTTTTGGTGCAGTAGATACCGAGGAAGTGGTCGACGAGCAGCGGGATGTCCTCACGCCGAGTGCGGAGGGGTGGCGCGGTGATGGCGATGACGTTCAGCCGGTAGTACAGGTCTTCCCGGAAGCGCCCCGCTTCGACCTCCGCTTGCAGATCGCGGTTCGTCGCCGCCACGACGCGCACGTCGGCTTTCACCGTATCCCCGCCCAGCGGCTCGTATTCTCCCTCCTGCAGCACCCGCAGCAACTTGACCTGAACAGTCGGGGTCAGCTCGCCGATTTCGTCGAGGAAGAGAGTACCCCCTTTGGCCTTGGCAAAACGACCATCGCGCTTGCCGACCGCCCCGGTGAACGACCCTCGCTCATGGCCGAAGAGCTCAGCCTCGAGGATGCTCTCCGGAATGGCGGAGCAGTTGACGGCGACGAACGGGCCCGAAGCACGAGCGCTCTTGCCGTGGATGTAGCGAGCCAGCAGCTCCTTGCCGGTGCCGCTTTCCCCCAGAATCAACACGGTGGCGCTGGAAGGGGCGGCCTGGGTCGCGACATCGAGAGTACGCCGCAAGCTGCTGCTCTGGCCGATGATTTCGCGGTTGGTCAGCAGCTGGAGCTCCTGGCGCAGCGAGCGGTTTTCGGCAATCAGAGAGTGTCGTTCCGCGGCCTTGCGCACGCTCTTGACGATGTTCATACGCTGAAGCGGTTTCTCGACGAAGTCGTACGCTCCCTGACGCATGGCTTGCACTGCGTTCTCCACCGTGCCGTAGGCGGTCATCAGTACCACCTCCGTATCCGGTGAAACCTCCTTGACGGCCTTCAGCAGTTCAGTGCCCGAAGTCCCTGGCATCATCAGGTCCGTCAACACGACCTGAACGCGATGGGAGCGGATCACCTCCAGAGCGCGCTTGGCGTTGTCAGCGCTCAACACCCGCATTCCTTCTCGCGCGAATATCTTCTCTAGAGACGTGACGTTGCTGGGCTCGTCGTCGACGACGAGCACGGTGACGGAGGTGTCGGGAGGAGCGGCGGGATCAGACATGGTGACAATTCGTCAACGGGTGTGACAGAACTTCCATTCCTGCCGTCTTGACACAACGGCGCCCCAGTGACTAGTCGGATGACCAGTCTTACTGAACAGGTGGTCGGCCCGCGAATTGTCAGCTCGTCCAGTTTCGGAGCGCGGCTCGGTAGTCGAGACAGAGAGTCATGTCCGCCGACTTTCCCCGCCAGCTCACAGGACCCGAGAAGCACGCTCCCGCCGGAAGCGGCACCGGAGGCAGCTCCTGCCAGGCGAAACGACCACTGACGCGCCCGCCCTCGAGCTCGAGCTGCAGAGTCAACTCGGGACCGCTAGCCCCCGGCGCGACCAGCCCGCATGCCTGACACGGCCGCTCGCCAACTCGGCCTGCGCCTGAGAGCTCGAGGCTCGACGAACCCACGCGCCTCCCGACCAGCGTCAAGACGAGCGCCTCGCCATCACGCAAGCCGCCCACTTGACCGTTGAAAGTGAGCTCCAGCGGCGACGGCCCCCAGGCGAGCAGCACGCGCATGGCCCGCCGCCGTGGGTCAATGCGACGCAGCACGGGGTTCAGCACGAGCCTCGAGAACACTACACCAGCACCCACGCGCTGAGCGCCTCGGGCGAGCGGGCCCCAGTGCTCATTCGCCCAGGACCGACTTCACACACTCTTCCAGCACCTCCAGCAGCGTCTCCAGATCGTCGTCATCGATGTTCAGAGCCGGTGCCACGTAGACGACGTCTCCCAATGGACGAAGGTACACGCCTCGTTCCCGCGCCAACTCGCTGACTCGCCACCCGGCTTTCTCCAAGTAGCCGGAGCGCTCACCGAGGGACACGGCGCCAACCATGCCGAGCGCGCGCGGCCGTGCCACGCCATCGAGCTGCCCCAAGCGCTCGATCGTCTGCGACAGGCGTCGGGCTTTCGGAGCGGCCCGCTCGAGGATGCGCTCTTGCTGATAGACGGCGAGCACTTCTCGAGCCACCGCGGCTCCCAACGGGTGCCCGCAGTAGGTGTGGCCGTAGTACAAGGCTCGGTCATCGTCCCCCAGAAAGCCGTCGAAGATGCGACTGGTGCACAGCGTCGCGGCCATCGGCAAGATCCCTGACGTAAACCCTTTGGCCACACACATCACATCCGGACTCACCGCTGCGTGCTCACAAGCCCACATCGGCCCCGTCCTACCGTAACCAGTGAACACCTCATCCACGACCAGGAACACGTCGTGCTGTGTCGTCAGCTCGCGGACCCGACGCAGCGTCTCGGCATCGTACATGCGCATGCCCCCGGCGCCTTGGACCAGAGGCTCGATCACGCAACCAGCAATGCGCCCCGCTTCCGCCTGCAACAGGTCGGAAAGCTTTCGTAGCGCTGCCTCCGGCTCCGACGCCAAATCGATGTGAACGCACTCCATCAAGACTGGCTGGAAAGGCCGGCGGAAGACCTCCACACCGCCGAGTGCCGTTACTCCCAAAGTCTCGCCGTGGAAGGCATCGCTGAGGGCAACGAACTTACGCCGTTCGGGCTCGCCATTTTGGTGCCAGTACTGCAGGCACATCTTCAGCGCGAGTTCGACCGCCGTCGACCCGTCGTCACTGTAGAAGACACGTGATAGTCCAGGAGGAGCCACCTCCACGAGTTCCTTCGCTAGAGCTGCTGCTGGTTCGTGGGTGATGCCCGCGAGCGCGACATGGCACATCTTCTGCGCTTGTGCCTGCAGCGCATTGATGAGTCGGGGGTGGTTGTGGCCCAACGACGCCACCCACCACGACGAGTTCCCGTCGATGTACTCGCGCCCGTCCAGGTCCCACAAACGACTGCCTTGGGCGCGATCGATCACCAATGGCGATCCCTCGGTCAAATACCGAGACATCGGCGTGTACGGGTGCCAGACGAACTGCTTGTCCCAATCGACGATCTGGCGACGGCCACACGCAGTCACTGTGCCGCGCCCGGGGAAAGCTCGCGATTGACGGTAATGACCGCAGACATCGGCGGAGTCGTCCCGATGTCGAAGCGGTAGTCACCACTCGGCAGCGCAGAAAGCGCGTACGCGCCACGTGGCAACTGGTGCTGTGCGCTGCTTCCACCTGGACCAGTGACGCGAACGGCGACCGCTTCGCTCGTCGCCTCTGTCCAGAACTGCAACCGTGCAGAACTCGCGGCCGCCTGTCCGTTGAGCGTCCCGTGAGGACTCAAGAGGGCCTGGGCGGGTACCGTTGCCGGCGGCGCCGAACCGCCCCCGTCCGAAGCGGCGACGACGAACCTCGCAACGTCGAGGAGCGGGCTGTCGCCGTGACTGAGCACGCGCCCGTCCGCATCCGCAGCGAAGAGCACCAACCGATGTGTCCCAGGGTGCAGCTCATCCCACTCCAACATGGCCGCAGACAACGTGAGCCCCGCGCGCGCCGCGACCGGAGCGAAGTCGTCGAGCTGCACCCAAACCGTCACTCCCGGCGATTGCTTTGGCAGGTTCAACGCAATCGCTGTCGCCGCGAGCGCCGACAGCCCGATGCGCGCACCGTCTTTCGGAGCGACGATCGCCTCGCGCCACGGGTGCGAAACCCAGTCAGCCGGAACCTCGCCCATGGGGGCAGACGTCAGCTCGAGCGCCAGCGGCGGTGGAGGCACCGGTGACTCGGCGGGCTCGGGCTCCAATATCACGGCCGTTTCCGTCGAGGGCGCGGCGGTGGCGGCAGCGGCCGGGGCAGTGGGCGCCGGCTGCCGCGTGGCGCAGGCGAGAAGCAGAAGACCGAACGGTAGAGCAAAGCGAAACATCAGCCGAGAAGGTAGCGTCTGTGCCCAACGTTTTCAAAGCGCTGCGATGGCTCATCCCGAGACCGCTCGACGCCAAACGGGTAGTCCCCTTTGTGCAAGCCCGCGGATCTGCTAATCGGAGGAGCTCAAATGAGTTACGTCGTCCTCGCGCGCAAGTGGCGTCCAATGGCGTTCTCGGACCTCGTGGGTCAAGACCACGTGGCCGCGACGCTCGGAAACGCGATCAAGAGCGGACGCGTAGCGCACGCTTTTCTATTCACGGGTGTTCGAGGCGTCGGCAAGACGACCAGTGCCCGCATCATGGCCAAGGCCCTCAACTGCCTGGAGTCGGACGGCCCGACGGCAACCCCATGTCTGAAATGCGCGGCCTGCAAGGAGATCGCCGAAGGCTCCGACATGGATGTGCAGGAGATCGACGGCGCGAGCTACAACGGCGTCGACGAGGTACGACGCCTCCAAGAATCGATGCCGTACGCCCCCACGAGGGATCGCTACAAGATATACATCGTCGATGAGGTCCACATGCTCTCGCAGAGCGCGTGGAACGCCTTCCTCAAGACGTTGGAAGAGCCGCCGCCGCACGTCAAATTCATCTTCGCGACGACGGAGGTTCACAAGGTACCGATCACGATCCTGAGCCGCGTTCAGCGCTTCGACTTCAAGCTGATCCCAACGCGCTTGATCATGCAACGCCTGCGCCACGTGCTGGCCGAAGAGAAGATCGAGGCTGAAGAAGCGGCACTGGCCATCATCGCCCGCGAAGCCGCCGGCAGTATGCGAGACGCCATGAGTCTACTCGACCAGGTGATCGCTTGGGGCGACGAGAAACTCACCGAGCAGGCGGTAACGAGCGTTTTGGGGGTCGCGAGTCGTAAGGTGCTATACGACGTCACCGCCAACTTGATCGCCGGGGAGTGCAGCCCGCTCCTGGCCTCGATCGACGATCTCGCCAACCAAGGCTTCGATATCAGCAACGTCGCGCGCGACTTGCTCGGCGTTCTGCGCGACGTGGTCGTCAACGCGAGTTCGGATTCACCCGAACAACTGCTCGACCTACCCGACGACGAGCGCGACCAGGTCAAGGCGTTGGCGCAACATCCGGTGGACGACCTCCTGCGCCTGCATCAGGGGTTTTCGCATAGCTACGACGACGTCGTACGCAGCAGCCAACCGCGCGCCGCGCTGGAGATGCTGCTAGTTCGGCTAGCGCGCAGACCTCCGCTCGTGCCCATCGACGACTTGATCGAGCGACTGATCCGCCTCGAGAAGCGGCTGCATGGGGCTCCGCGTTCCGGAGGAGGTGGTCGCGCTCCCGCTGCAGCCCCTCCGCGCTCGGGCGGCGCGCCCCCCCGCCCCCCCGCCAACCAGGCATCATCAGGGGCAACGGTTCGAGCAGCGACCAAGAGCTCCGCTCACCCCACCGACCGAACCTCCAAACCTGCGACTCGTGCTGCAAGGGCCCCCGGGAGCGACTCGGTGGCGGGCGAGACCAGGCCTGCGGCGTCCGCTGATGAACCCCCAGTGGCAAGAAGCCCTGTGGCAAGAAGCGAAGCGACGATCTCGAGCAATAACGCCCCGGCGACTCAGCCCGCACCCGAGAGCCCTCGACCCCGCCCGGCGCCCGACGAGGCATCGACAGACGCGGCGGCGTCGCCCGGACGAGCAAATGCCGTCGCCGGCCCTGCGACGGAAGACTCGACGGAAGAAGGCCCAGCGCCTGGGCCTGCAGCAGCTGTAGCCCCCGCCCGAGCCTCGAGTGCCGCGCCGGGGCCAACCGGACCATCCGCGCAAAGCGACGAGAGCGCGACGCTGGCGCGCTCTGCGCCGACAGTCCAAGACGAAGCGCCTTCATCTGCCCCTCCCTCGTTGCTGAATTGGGACGAATGCAGTGACGTCGAGCGCTGGCGCCTGGTCGTCGATCGATTGAGGGATGAGGAACCCAAGCTGGGCGCCTTCCTCGACCATGCTGACGTCGCGGAGGCAACGCGACGAAAGCTGCACCTGCGATACCAGCCAGGCAGCGTGGTCGACGTGGCCCTGCAAGAGAAGAGCACCCTCGGGCTCATCCGCCAGGCGGCTCAATCGCTGCTCGGGCGCGCACCCGAGATCGTCACCGAAGTCGCTGCCGCCGCCGTCAACGGCCAGAGTGTTTTTGCCGTCGACAAGCAGGCTCGTCTGGATAGCGAGCGGGCGGCTCTACAAGAGGCGCGCAACCACCCTGTTCTCCTGGAAGCCGTGCGGGTTTTGGGTGCACGCGTGAAGAACATCGAACTACCCAAGGACTGAGACGATGCTGCCCGACCGCTTGCGAAGCCTCGCCCACCTTTTGGCACGCCTGCCAGGCGTTGGAGAGAAGACGGCCCAGCGCTTCGCCTTGCACTTCGTCGGAGACGGAAACGAACTCGCCCACGATCTGGGACGAGCCTTGGTCGATTTGGGCGAACACATCCGCCCTTGCAGCGAGTGCGGCAACATGGCGGAAGTCGGCCCCGACGGGACAGTCGTTTGCAGCATCTGCGGAGACGACCGTCGCGAAGGCAGCCTGCTGTGCATCGTCGCCCGGGTGCAAGACTTGCTGGCCGTCGAAAGCAGTGGGGCGATGAACGGGAAATACTTCGTCCTGGGTCGCCTCCTCTCCCCTCTCGATGGTATTGGCCCAGAGCAACTGCCGATGAACGCTCTCCTGCACACGATTCGGAACCGTGGCGTCCGTGAGGTCATCGTGGCCACCCCACCGTCCGTCGACGGCGAGGCCACGGCCCTGTTCTTGGCGCAGGAGCTCTCGAAGCTGGGTACCACCGTCACCCGCATCGCCCGTGGTGTACCCCACGGCGGGGACTTGGAATTCGCCGACCGAATCACCCTCGGCCGAGCCATCGCAGGGCGCCGTGGGATGGACGTCGACTGAAACGACGCCAAGCCCCAGCCGCTTGCGGGCGCGCTTCCCAGCTGGGGCTCCCCGAGTCGAGGTCGATGCAAGCACGGTGTTGCCCTGACCGGTCCGCGACTGTATCGTCCGCCGGCAAGTCATGACTCATTCCGTCGTCCAGACCGACCGCGCCCCCGCTGCCATCGGCCCCTACTCCCAGGCCGTACGCCACGGAAACTTGCTGTTCTGCAGCGGGCAAATTCCGATCGACCCGGCCACGGGTGCTCTCGTCCCAGGCGACGTCCGAGACCAAACACGTCAGGTGATGAAGAATCTCGGACACGTTCTGGGCGCAGGCGGAGCGGGCTTCGACGACGTGGTCAAGACGACCATCTACCTCACCAACCTTGCGGACTTCAGCGCCGTGAACGAAATCTACGGCGAGGCGTTCTCTCAGAACCCACCAGCCCGAGCCACGGTCCAGGTCGCCGGGCTTCCGCTGCGTGCCAAGGTCGAGATAGAAGCCATCGCGGTGCTGGACTGAACGAGCGAATCCCACCATGGCCAACACAGAATTCGACGAAAGTACCCTCCACATCGACGCGGAAGGAGCGTTAGCCGCGCTTGAAAATGCGGGCGCCAAGGGACCCGACTTGGTCCAGCAATGGATCGCCGCGGGCAATGCCGGGGCTGTCCACTGCATCGCTGAGCACGGCTCGGGGCCCGCACGCAAAGCCGCCCGCCGGGGCCTGAACGTGCTCAAGTCCCGCGGCGTCGAGATCCCCGATGCGCCCCGCAAAGCGAGTCTCGTTCAACGTCAGGCTCATCCAGTGGAGGCACTGCTGCTGTCGCCGGATTCAGCGGGCATCCGCCTCCTCGCGTTCACTCAACGCCAAAGCGGCGGCTCCTGCCGTGCGTCCCTCGTCTTCGTACGCGATGGACAAGGAGTCCTGCGGGTCGAGAACAGCCAGACCACGCCGAGTAAACTCCGAGCCAGTATCAGCAAAGCGTTGCCCGGCGCCGGCTACGAGCCAGTGGCAGTGCCCCTGGAGTGGGCACGTGACAAGGTGGCGCGGGCGCGGGCAGCTCACACCGCCAAGGGTGCGCCCGAACCCATGGGGTTCGACAACGCCAAGGCCTTGCTAGAACCCGTGCCGGAGTCCACTCCAGAACACCCCTTCGACGCCGAGGGCTTCGAGTTTGCCGATGATGACGCACGCGAGCTCGCCAAAGACTCAGGCGCCCTGCACCACTTGCCAGAATTCCGTGCTTGGATGCCCGGCAGTGATGCCGTCCGAGAATTGCTGACCAAAGTTGGCTCTCACCTCGACCCGGAGGCTCCTGCGGAACAAGAAGAGGTCAGCAAGCTCCTCAAGAGCGAAATGTTGTCGTCGACGGATCGCTACTTCACCGAGGACCGGCGCAAAGACCTCATCAGCTGGATGAAGGACGCCGGCATCAGCCTATTGGCGCGGGAGGGCGAAGGAACCGCGCTCAAGGTCGCCGCGACCATTCAGGTGATCGGCAGTTGCGGCATCACCACGAACCCACCCCAGGAAGTGCCCTTCCTGCGAGCCTTCTTCGAGAAAGCCGTCAGTGTCATGATGGCTCAGGCTGGAGGCAGGCTGAACATCCCAGTCCCACGAGCTAACGCGGCAGCCGGCTGACCCGACGCGAAACGCGGGATACCAACTCACCGAAGCCGCGCCTCCTCGAAACACGGCCTCGGTACAGTGAGTCCGCCAATGGTGCTCTCGGCGTCGAGGACGCTCTGGCGACCGCCATCGCCACCAGGACGGGTTCAGAACGAGATCACGGCGTCGTCGCTCGAGATCACCTCGAACGTCAGGCCATCGGCGTCACCGTCGTTGCACACCACGGCTGCGGATTGCTCACCGTCTTTTGCGGTCCGACAGCTGCTCGGGGTCCCAGAGAACCGAACCTCGCCAAACGTTCCGGCCTCCGCCGTGAGCGTGAAGTCGCCGTCGCCTGGCAGCGCCACGGCAACGTCTCCCGCAAAGTCCGAGACGATGGTCGCGTGACTCGCGGGGACTGCGTTGAACGCAGCCTCGATACTGCCACTTTCCGTATGCAACACGGCAATCTCCAAGTTGTCTCCAAAAGCCCCACGCATCCTGATGTCGTCAGCGGTGTTGATGAGTGCGGTGCGCAGGCTGGATACGTCGGCCAAATCGAGCTCGGCGAGAGGCTCGTTCATGTCGATCTCCAAATTGCGACAATCGCCCAGGTAGTTGATCTGCACGTCACCCCCCCGTCGGTTCGTCTTGTCGATGGTCAAGTCCCCGTCGAAGCCAGTGGGCAGCCGGACCTCGATCTTGGCGCCCACATCCGCCGCAGATCCTTGGCGATCACCCTCGAAGATGACGCCCCCATCGACAGCTCGCAGCTCGACGGCCAACTTGTCCCACGTAGCCTGAACCACATCCTGTTCACGGCCATCGGCCAGCTCGGTCTCCGCCTGCCAGCGGACGACGACCTCGTCGGACGAGCTCCCCTCGATGATGTCCACGCCACGGACGTCGCCAGTGATCAGTACGTCGTCACCTGAAGACCAAGCGACCCGCTCCGTCTCGGTGTCTGAAGACGTGTAGGTCTTCAACGGAACGAAACGGCTGCAGTCGTCGTTGTCGTCAGCGCCTGCCGCGGCACGCTCCTCTTCGGTGCATTCGCGCTCGACGCAGGCGACGAGCGATAGTTGGCAACAGGCAATCAAGGAAATCGAAGTAAGCAGGTTTTTCATGATGACACTCGTGGTTGTTATGCCGTGATACGGGGGGTTCGCGCCGCAGCTTCCCGAAGAGTGCCACAGGTACGCGCGCGAGTGGACCCACCGGCCCGACCCTGGTCGTCGAAACTCATCCGGAGCGTACAATACGCTGAAATTCTTTGAGAAGTTTTGTGGTCAGGGCGCCGACTTCGGCCCCTGCAATCGGCGTCCCGTCGATCCGCACCACTGGCAACAGCTCGCGAATGCTCGACGAGATGAACACCTCATCGGCCGCCCGCAGACGCTCCACGCTCGGCGAGTCGAAACGTACCGGAACGCCAAGATTGGCCGCGGCTTTCAGCGCGTGCGCGCGAGTGATACCTGGCAGAATCCCTGCGCGTTCTGGTGGGGTCACCAGTTCGCCTGCCTCGACGTAAAAAAGGTTGGAGGTCGCGCCCTCCACCACCCGCCCCTCGTTGTCGACGATCAGGGCCTCGTGAGCGCCCTTCTCTTTGGCTGCCCGCGTTGCCAACACGGCCACCAGGTAGTTGCCGATTTTCGCCCCCACCGCGTCCGTCGCATCCGAGGGCCGCATCGTCTGAAAGGTTACCGCGTCGACCCCCCGCTCGTAGATCTCTGACGGCAGCGGCGCCAGCGGACGAACGATGACCACCCGCAGGGGTTGATCCGCAAGGCCGGGATCGAGTCCGAACGCCCCCTGTCCTCGCGTCACGATCACGCGAACGTAGCTTTCCTCGTTGCCAGCCGCCGCGAGCGTCTGCCCGATTTCGGAGCACAGCTGAGCCTGGCCGATCGGCATCGGGATGTAGACCAAGTCCGCACTGCGCGCGAGCCGCACTAGATGGTCATCCAATGCAAAGGGCTTACCGTCATACGTGCGAATGGTCTCGAACACGGAGTCGCCAAAGAGAAACCCCCTGTCGAACACGCTCACCCGAGCCTGCTCGGGTGAGACGAGTCGTCCGTCAATCATCACCGCGACCGTCATCGCGTGGTCTGTAGTGCGCTACGCCGCCGAGAGCCAGGAGCGAATCACAGCTGTTCGGCGAGTTCGCGGGCGGCCGCCAGCTCGGGATCCGCCTGCAGCGCCCGATCGACCATCTGTTTCGCTTTGGCCGCCTCGCCCAACTTGTGGTGCACCATGCCCAGGTAATAGAAGACCTCAGCCTTGGTGACCGGGCTTTGGGGCCCTAGCTTCTGCAGCAGCAGCGCGCGGAACATCTGTTGGGCTCGCTTGAGGTCGTCCAGTTCGAGCGAGAGCAGGCCCAGCGCGCGAAGCACGGCGATGTTGCCCGGCTCGATGCGGAACGCCTTGTCGAGTTCGGCAGCCGCCTTGTCCAGCTGCCCTTCCGCCTGAAAAGCCGTAGCCAAACGCCGGTGGATTTCAGCGAGCTCCTTGCTGCGCCGGCCGCCGTACGATTCGACGACCTTTTCCAAGGTCGATATCGCCTCCTGCGAGCGCCCGGACGCGCTGTATTCGTCGCACAACTCGAGCAACAGCGCTCTGTCCGAAGGCGCCAGCTGAATGGCCTCTTCCAGTAGCGCCGCCGCCTGACCGTGGTCGTCGAGTTTCTTACTGAAAATCTCCGCGGCCTCTGCCAGCAACGCGACCTTCTGCTTGTCGTCGGACTCGTGCTTGGCGCTGTCCCCAACGAGTCGACCGAGCTTGTCCCAACTCTGAGCCTCCTCATAGGCCTTGCGCACTCTGCTCCTCAGCTCCGAATCCGTCGGTGCCAAGCCAAGCGCCACCTCCAACGCCTCCACGGCGCGCTCCTTGGCATCCACGGACAGCCACGCGTCCGCCAGCTTGAGCTGCACGGCGAGCTTGTGCTCACCTTCCGCAGCTGCCGCTTGACGCTCCAGCAAGGGGATCGCGTTCTGCCAGTCCCCAGCCTGCTCGAACAGTCGAACCAAAGCTGCCAAGGCGCCCCTGTGCTGCGCGTCTCTGTCGAGAACACGACGGTAGGCTTCAGTGGCGCGCCCAACGTCGCCCAACTTCGATTCGTACACCTCAGCCAAGCGCACCTCGAAGTCCAACTCCGCGTCGGTATCACCCCGACTCTGTGCCGCGGATATCTGCTCCGAGAGGAGCTCCGCGAGTTCCTCGTCCTTGCCCAGCTCCTCGTACAAGCGACTGAGAAATACCACCGCTTCGCTCGTGCTCGGATCCTCTTCGATAGCGATACGGAGCGTATCGATCGCTGCCTCGGGGTCGGAAGAGCGCTCGTGCTGCAGTCGAGCCAGTTCGACGCGCGCACGGGCTCGCTCGCCTGCGTCGTCGGTGACCTCGATGACTCGCTCCATCAGGCTGCCCAAGTCACGGTAACGCTCGAGCTTCTCGAACAGCTCACGCAGACCGGTCGCAGCCTCCATATCCAGCGGGTCGTCGTCCAAGGCTTGCTGCAGGAGCTCGATCGCTCGCTCGGGTTGGTCGAGGGGACCACGTGCCAACGCCGCTGCACGATGACGCAGGCCGCGTAGCTCCTTCGCGTCCATCACCACGTCCAGCTGGCGAGTGAGCAACTCCAGCGTCTCCTTGTGGTCCCCGGCGGTTTCCCGCAGACCACACAGCGCGCTGAGTGCCCAAACGGAATCCGGCTGCTGCTCGATGACCTCGCGCAGCACCTCCTCCACCAGCGCCCTTTCGTCGCGGTCCTCCGCGAGGCGCACCGCGCGCCGATACAGCTCCTCTCTCGAGGCATCGTCCAACTGCAAGCGAGCCCTTGCCCGCAACGTCTTGACTCGCGCGAGCTCTCGCCCCGAACGCTCCTGTAGGGTTTCGAGCTCCATCAGGACATCATCGCTCTGCGGGTCAAAAGCAAACGCTCGTTCGAACGCACCTTCCGCGGCGTCGGGGTCCTGCGCGTGATCCCGATACCAGCTCGCCAACCGGATGCAGAGCTCTTTACCAATGTCGGGGGCCAACTCCTTGGCACCTTCGATGGCCTTGGACAGAGCGTCTGCGGCAAGCGCCCAACCGCGTGACAGGTCCGCCAGGCGTTCTATCTCGCCGAGGATCTCCTGATCCGAGGGGTCATCTGCGAGTCCCTCCTGCAACACCTTCTGAGCACCCGCTGGATCTCGCAGTTCATCCTCGAGCACTCGCGCCAAACCGCGCCGCATCTCGATGCGTTCACCCGGCGTCTCGGCATGGCTGACACGCTTGCCGTAGAGATCCGCGAGCTTGTCGGTCGTGCCCAGGTTCCGGTAGACGTTCTCGAGGATCTCGGCAGCCTCCTCGAACAAATCCTGACGTTCGGTGAGCTGCTCCAGCTTCTCGCGAGCCGGCTCATGCCGAGCATCGAGATCGAGCGCCGTCCTCAACGAACCCAGGCCTTGCCCGGTCTCGCCAAACTCATCCAACTGAATCACCGACAGCCGGTAGTAGATCGTCGCGCGCTCGTCATCACCGTCGACCAGCGCGGTACGGCGCTCGAGCACGTCCACGAGTTCCGTCCAGTTCTTCGCCTCCGTGTACAGCCGGTCGAGAGCCAACAACAAGTCCGGCTCGTCGCCCACTTGTTCGACGGCGCGCCGGTAGGCATCGATTGCTCTGCCCGGGTCCTTCAAACGCGTCTCCGCAGTGTTACCTAGGCGGGCGTACATATCCCGCGCCAGTTCGGCATCGAACGTGCTCTGCGCCCGCTCGCTGAGTGCCTCCGCGTAGCTGGACCAATCCTGCGTCTGTTGGCAGAGCTCCTCAATCCAGGCGTGCAGCTCCAAGTCCTCTGGCACCTCTGCCATGGCGCGAAGCAACGCCTTTTTCGCACCTTCGGCGTCGTTCAGCTCGTCCAGCAACACGCGCCCAATCGCCCGCAACGTAGCTGCACGCGTTTCAGGGTCACTCTCCACGGAGAGACGCATCTCGAGCACGTCGACGTGTTGCGAGTGCGCACGCACCTCGACCAATGCCGGGATCAGCACCTCGGCGACACGCTCCCGCAGCTCCTCGTGTTGTTCACCTAGGTCGTACACCGCAGCGCGCGCGTGCTCGTCACCGGGCAGCTCCGCCAGCACGGTGGCGTACGCCTCCAACGCCTCATCGAAACTCTCCAGCCGACGGACGAGAACGTCGCCCATCTCACGTTGAGCACGCACCCGAGCCTCCACGCTGCTGGCGGCCTCCACCTGTTCGCGCAAATTTTCGAGCAGCTCGGGCCACTGCTCCTCGGCTTCGTACAGGCGGTGCAAGCGCGACAATATCTCCGCATCCTGTGGTTTCTTCTCAGCCGCCTGGTTGAGCACCTCGATCGCCGAGACTCGGTCCTTGAAGTGCTTTTCGTACTTCTCAGCCGCGGCAAGCAGCAAGTTGTAGCACAGGTCGACGTCATCGAAGTCCGCCACCTCGACGCGCTGCCGGTAGAGCTCTACCAACCGTTCTGGCTGGTCGTGTTGCTCATACAGGTCGATCAGGCAGTCCATGGTGTAGGCGCTGTCGGGCGCCAGCTCGAGCGCGTGCTCGTAGGCTTCGATGGCTTCTTTGGGCATGTCGAGCATGTCGCGACGCCCTTCGCCGACTCGCCTCCAGGTGCTGGCCCGATCCTCGTCGTCCAACACCAAGTCGGCCTTGGCAACCAACACCCAATCCAACGTCTTCCAATCGCTGAGCAGCGTCGACAGAGCTTCCATTCGCTCGACTGGCTCGATGTCCCCCGGCTCCAGCTGGTGCACCTGGGTGTAGGCGTCGAGGGCCGCGCGCGGATCGTCCCGAGGTCCATCGTGAACCTGAGCCAATTTCAGCCAGTAGTCCCGCGCCGACGAGAGGTCTTCGTGAGCGGCGACGATTCCCGAGTAGACCTCGGCTAGCGTGTCCCACGACCCGGTGAGCTCCGCCAGGCGCTCGAACTCGAGTCGCACTTCGACGTCATCGGGCTCCAGCTGAAGCGCCGCGACGAGAGCCTGTAGCGCCCGATTCGCGTCACGACCGCGCTCCTCCCAGAGTTGCGCCGTTTGGCGCAGAACGTTAACCTTATCCAGATTGTCCGATGCCAGCTCGAAGCGGTCTTCGTTGAGTTTGATCAAGTGACGCCAGTCGTCAGCTTGCTCGTACAGCGGCGTCAGGATTTCGACTACCCGTTGTCGCTGCTTGTCGTCGTCCCGCAACGACTCGAGTTCACGAATGGCATCGGCGCAGGCAGGATCGATCCTGACGATCTCTTCCAGTTGGTCGACCGCGCGCGATGAGTCCGCGAGCTCGTTCTTGCTGAGCTTCGCCAACGCCAAGCGGAAGGTCACCGCCTGTGACTCGTCCTGAGCCACCTCAGCACGCTTGAGAACCAAGTCGTAGAGCTCCTCGAACCGCTCCAGCTCGTAGTAGAGCCGGCTCAGAGTATCGAGCGCTGCCGGGTCGTCCGGGTTGATCTCCAGCGCCTCGATGTACGTCTCGATCGCCAGGGACCTGTCTCCGAGCTGTTCGTTCTGCAGTCTGGCAATCGTGTGCAGCAGACGCAAGCGGTCCTCCGGATCGAAGCGATGTTCGAGGGCCGTCCGGTGCAAGTCGATTCTGGCCTGGTGTTGAGACAACGCCTGCAAGATGCCGTCGACGGCCTCGAACAGCGGCACACTGTCGGGTTCGAAGGCGAGGGCACGACGATAGAACACCAACGACGCCTGCGGATCGCCCAGCTCTCGATAGAGCTCACCAGCGCGCTGACACAATGCGGCTGTCGACGAATCATCGTGCTCCACGGCCTCGAGTTCCGTGGCGTAGATTTCCACCAATCGTGAGCGGCTGTCCGACACTTTCGCCAGGCGCTCCAACTCCGAGACCGTTCCCTGATCGGTCAGATCGTCGTGAAGGAGCAACGCCACGGTCTCCAGTGCCGCAACGTAGTTCTCTTTTTGTTCTTCGTGCAGCTGCGCCAGCCGCTGCAGGAGTTCTCGACGGTCGACCGGATCCGCCGTGTCCAGACGGGCCTCGATCGTGGCCATCACTCGATCGTAGTCGGCTCGAGCCAAGTAGATCGGCTCCAGATAGTGGGCCGCCCGCGCGCGACGCTCACCGTCGTTACCCTCTTCCATCAAGCGTTCGAGCTCGCCGACCGCGGCCTCCGAGCGCGAATCCACGTCCAAAGCCGCCTCGAGTTCGTCGAACGCCCGGTTCACGTCTTCGATCTTGTAAGCCGCCACCCTCGCGGTCGCGATGTGCAAAGCGGCCCGGTCGGCGTTCGGCTCCTCCAGTTGGCGCTGGTAGAGTTCGACCAAGGATTCCCAACGCTCCTGGCGAGTGTAGAGCGCCTCCAGCGCCTCGATCGCGCTCTTGTCGAGGCCGATGTCGAGAATCGCCTCGTGGACTTTGATGGCCTCGTCGGGCTGGCTCATCTTCTCGTCCAACAGACGTGCCCGCCACAGCATCAGTTGCTTGCGGCCGTACTCGTCGGGGGCGATCTCCGCGCGACGCTCCAAGATTTCCAACAGCCTCTCGGTATCGCCGGCGGAATCGTAGAGCTTCTCCAACGCCAGAAGAGCAGCGTCCGAATCCGGCTGCACCTCGAGGGCTTTGCGATAGAAGGTCAAGGCCTTGTCTCGGTCCTCGAGCTGCTGGTCGCACAACGCTGCAATCCGCATCAGCACGCCGAACTGAACTTCGCCATCGAAGATCTCGGGTACGATCAGCTCCAGCACCGCCACCTGCTGGTCGCGGTGCCCAGTCGCACTCGCGAAACGCTCCAGGCGTTCCAGCCAGGGCTTCGGATCCGTGTGACCGACGGCGTCCTTGATGGCTCGCACGGTCAGGTGGAAGGCCTTGTCATCGTCGTCGAGCGCCCCACTCGCGACCTCCACCGCCCGCTCCAGAGCCAACAAGCGATCGAGGGGATCGGGCTCCGCGTCGACGAGCGTCTCCAGCACCGACAGCAAGCGCTTGTCGTTGCCGTCACCTTCGTACAGCGGCTGCAGGATTTGAGCGGCTTCTTTGCGATTGAGCGGATCGTCGTGCTCGAGCATCTTGGACAGCGCCGAGCGCGCTCTTTCGTGACTCGGGTCCCGCTCGGTGATCTCCCGATACGCTTCCAGCGCTCCTCCGGGATTGGACAGATGCTCACGACGCAAGTCCCCCAAACTCGCCAGCAAGTCCAAACGCGCAGCATCATCATCTGTCGCGTCCAAGCGCATGCCGAGATTGTCCGCCAGCTCGTCCCAACGCTGCTCGGCACCCAACAGCTTCGACAGGGCCTCGAGCACACCAGCGTCGGTACCGAACTCGTCCAGCATCGCACGGTACGCCTCGATGGCCTCCGCGGCGTCGTTCAGCTTCTCCGCATAGATGACCGCGATGCGGCGCATGAACTCACGCCGCTCCGAAGTGTCTTCGGTGATTCGCGCACGGGCCTCCAGAACGGGGACCAGCTCCTTGTGGGCGCCCTTCTGCTCGAACAGGCGGTCGAGGGCCGTCAGTGCGCGCTCGTCGTCGGGATTGTCCGCCAGTCTCGACTGCCAAGCACTGATCGCCGCATCGACATCGCCGATGTCCTCTTCGTTGAGGGTGGCAATGCGCTCCCACAGCTCCGCGCGTGCCCCGAGGTCCTGCTCGAGTCCCAGCTGGACGCGCAACGTGGACACCAGTGCGGCATGGGCCCGAGCTGCGGTCTGGATGCGCTCCAGCGCCTTGGCCGCTGGCAACACCAAGTCGGGATCCGCAGGGTCGAGAACCATCGCCTGATGGAATAGGGCCTCAGCTCGCTCGGAGTTGTCGAGCGCGCCCTCGTAGACACCGGCCGCTTGCATCAGGATCTCGCCCTTGAGCGGCATGGTTTCGGCGTTGCTGGCGGCCGTCTCCAGAGCCTCGGCGACGCGTACAGACGCGCCCAGGCGACCGGATATCTCGATCAGTTCTGCGCGCCCCTCGGAGTATCCGGGATCCATCGGCACGAGTTCGAGATACGCCTCCAGCGCGCCCTCGTCGTCCCGCAGACGATCATTCTTCAGTTCGGCGATGCGGCGGAGCAGCTCAACCTGCTCCGCTTCGCTCACCTGCTCTCGGTCGGAAAGCTCCGCCCACGCCGCGCGACGTACCTCCAGTACGCGAACGAGGTCACGCACCTCGTCACGAGACTCGTACACCCGCTCCAGCGCGACCGAAGCGGCGATGCGAAGCGTCTTGACCTGCAGCAAGCGTTCGGCCATCTGCCGCGCATCCGAGTCGTTGACGTGTTCCGTCAGGACGTCCTCGACGTGGCGAAAGGCCGCCTCAGGCTGATGCAGCCGATCAAGACGAACCCCGGCCAAACGCAAGCGCAACTCCTTGGCCTCTTCTCCGGTGGCACTTGCCAGCCGATGCTCCAAGAGTCCGGCCAAGTCTTCGAAGCGTTCGTGCTTGGTCCACAGACGGTCCAATGCCTCGATGGCCACGGCATGCTGGGGATCAATCCCAGCGATGGCCTCATAGTAACCCATCGCCGCTTTCGAGTCGTCCATGAACTCTTCACAGATCATGGCCACTTCGCCGAGCACCTCGAGCTTGGCTTCGCCGTCGTCGAGCACGGAAATGGTCTTGTCGTACAGCGAGTGCAGCTCGTCCCAGCGCTGGGCACTGGTGAGGATCTGCTTGAGCTTGGCGAACGCCTCGGTATCGCCCGGGTCTGCCTGCAACAGTTGCTCCAAGTACGGGGTCGCCCCCACTGGATCGCCGAGCTGCTCTTCGTGCAAAACCGCCGCCCGCGCGCACAGTTGGCGTTTGACTTCGGGGGACAACTCCCCGCGCAAGACCTCGCGATAGACGTCCGCCAGCTCGGTGGGGCGCCCCGATTGTGCGGACAGCTCCGCTCCACGCTCCCACAGCCGCAGCTCTTCCGGGAACTCGCGACAAGCGGCCACTGCGAGCTCGAAGGCTCGGCCGTGCGAATCCAATTGTTCGTAGACCGCCATCCCGCGCTCGAAGAGCGACAGCCGCTGAGCCGGGTCCTTTTCGATGCTGAGCAAGACGCTCAGTGCGTCCGCCTCACGACGGCGTTCGTCAGCATTGTGATAGACGTCGGCCAGCGCTTCGGCCGCCTGACGCCTGGTGCTATCAACGTCGACCAAACGCTGCAGCAGCTCAATCGTTCCGGCACTCTCCAAATCGTGCTCTTTGCACACGGAGAGGGCACGTAGCGCCGCCTCCAGTGCGGCCTCTGGTTGCGACAGGCGATCGAGGAAGACCTGACCCGCACGCAACTCCAGGCGCGCTCGCAACGGAGGCTCGACGTGCTCCTTGTGAGCGTTGATGACCCGAGTCGCCTCTTCTGCCTGGCCCAACTCGAGGAGCAGCTCCGGCAACTTCTCGGCAGCCTTGGAGTCCGCCTCTTGGGACTCCAGAATGCGTTTGTAGAGCTCGGCAGCACGTTCCTTGTCGGCTTCGAACTCCGCCCACTCGTGCAAAACAGCAATGCGTGCTTCGGGTGAAAGGGCGTGCTCCGCCCGGAATCCGAACAACCATCGCAATGCGTCCTGATCCGCCAAGCCCATCAGCAGAGCGTGTAGGCGAGTACCGATCTCGCCGTCCGTGGGCTCGACCGTCAAGATGCGTTTGAGAGCAGCTGCGGCGTCTGCGGGCCTCGACAGCTTCTGCTCGTAGACGTCCGCCAGAGCGAGTTCGAGGCGCCGCACGACCTCGGCGTCGAGCCCCACGGGCTCCGGAGCCTTCTCGGCGCTGCCCTTCTTCTTCTTGCCGCGTTTTTTCTTGGAGGGCGCTGGCTCGGGCTGCGCTTTGGCCAGTTGGTTGCTCACCGCCTCCACGAAGGAGTCCCACTGCCGAGCCTCTTCGCAGGCCTCCCGGAATTGACTCAGCGCATCCTCGCGCTCCGGTTTGGCCTCGAATGCCTTGCGCGCGTACTGCACGCCCGCCTCACGATCGCTCAGACGCTGCGCGCTGACCTGATACAGGCGGCTGTAGGTCTCGAAACGTTCGTCGTCACCCGAAGCCTCCGACACCAGCAGCTCGTACAGCGCCGGCAAACGCGCCCACTTCTCGTCCCGTTCGTAGAGCGGAACGAGAGCGCGCGCTGCGCGGGTGTCCATCGGATCTGCGGCCAGGATCCGCTCGTACGAGCGGAAGGCGCGCTCCGGCTGATTCAAGTCCTCTTCGTAAACTCGTGCCGCGCGATAGCTCAGATCGATCTTGGTGCGGATGGCACTGGAACGGTCCGCAGCGTTGCTCAGCACGTCCGCCAACCCTTCGTAGTCCTTTTGCGACGCGTACAACTCGGTAAGCGCCTCGTAGTCTTCACTCTTGAGGTGAATGTCCCTCAGAACGCGGACCGCTCGCGCTTGACCAGGTGACAGATCGAGCACGCGACGCCAAGCCTCCGTGGCACGCCCCAGATCGTCCAGGCGGTCCTCACACACGTTGCCGAGCTTTTGCAGCACCGCGACCTTGGCTGCATCATCGGCCTCAGCGTCCACGCGCATGGCCAAAGCCGAAGCCAGGGTCTGCCAGTCCTTCGAACGCTCGGCGTGCTTCTCCAACGCATCGAGCACGGTCAAATTCGTGGGCTCGACTTCCAGGATCTCGCGATAGAGACGCGCTGCCGTATCGGGCTGTCCCAAACGCTCTGCGGCCAGATTGGCCATCTCCTTCATCACCGCCAGGCGCTGGGCGCCCTCGAGGGCACCCACTTCACTCTCGTAGAGCGCGTACAGGGCTGGCCAAGCACGACGCTTGCGATACAAGTCCGCCAACGTGTCCCGCGCCTCGCGATCGCTGGGAACGACCTTGAGCAACGCCTCGAACGCTGCAGTCGCGTTTTGCACGTTGGAGAACTGCGACAACCAACGATTGCCGGCGGCTCGCAACAACGAGGCCTTCTCGTCTTCGTCTTCAGTCAACTCGGCCAGGCGCTGCTGGTTGGAAAGCAGGTCGCGCCAGCGCCCCAGCTTCTCGTACAATCCGATGAGTTCACGAACGGTCGCCGTGTCCGCTTCGTCGACCGCCAGGATCTGGTTCAGGGCGGAAACGAGGGACGTCTCGCTGGGTAGGTGCTCCCGATAAACACTGGCGACCTCACGCAGGATCCGGAGTCGCTCGTCCTTGGCATCCTCGTCCAACGCCTCCAGCTCGTGGCGCAGCAAGTCGACCAGCTGGTTGTAGCCTTGGGTCTTGCGGTACAGCGACTTGAGCGAGGTGCGGGCGTCCGCGTTGTTCGGATCTTGGCGCAGCAGCGCCTTGTACTGGTCGATTGCCTTCTGGGCGTCTTCTTGGCTCTCGGCGAGCTTGGCAATTTCCGTGGTGATGGCCTGCTTCGCTTTGCCTTCGGGAAGCACTCGCTGGGCACCTTGCAGCACCTTCAACAGCAGAGCTTCGTCTTCGTTCTGCGAGCAGTACTCGCGGTAGAACTCCAGCAGCGCACCGTTGGTCGGCTCGATGGCACGGATCCGTTCGAACCAGAGCGCCGCATCTCCCAGACTCTCGCGCTTCTTCCAGTGCAACATGGCGATTTGCAGCATGTCGCCCACACGCTCCGGGCGGCTCAGATCCAAATGCTCCAGCTCGCTCTCGTAAACCTGAACCAGCTTGTCCCAGTCGTCGGTCTTCGAGTAGTGCTCGACCAGCGCTTCCATCGCCTCGGTATGGTTTGGAGAGATGGACAGCACGAGCTCGTAGGCCGCCGCGGCAGCCCCCTCGTCATCGAGACGGTGGGAATACAGGCGCGCCAAGCGGATCGCCGCCGCCACCCGTTCCGACTCTTCGTCGCCGTACTTGGCCCAGCGCTCGAGTACGAGCGCCAGACTCTTGTGATCCCCCGTACGGCGATAGATGCGTTCGAGCATGCGCTGAACACCCGCGTTCTTCGGGTCGGCTTCGGCCGCTTGCGCCAACATGCCGACGAGCTTGTCCTCGTCCAACTCGTCGTCGGCGAAGCGCCACTCGACCTCCGCGCTGCGCATCAGCATCGCCGCCTGGTAGGCGTCGTCGGGCGCCGAATTCGCCTCTCGCAGATATTCGGCGGCCATCTCACGCCAGGTCGCACGCCGCTCGTCGCTCTCCGCGACGGCGGCCTGGGCCATCTCGTCCTCTGGATCGAGCTCGAGCACCTGGGTGTAGATGGCCATCGCCCCAGGCTCGTCCAGGAGCTCCTGCTGCCGCACGCGCCCGAGCTCCATCAGCAAGCTGATCTGCTCCTGCTTGCCATCGCACGTTTCTACCTCCAGGGGCATCAACGCTGCGACCGCGTGCCACTCACCGCGGGAGGCGTGGGCCTCTCGCGCGGCAGCCAGCGTCTCGTGAACTTGCTGCCGTCCCTCCGTCGCTCCTCCAGCGAGCGACTCCTTGAGCGACTCCCATGCCTGCTCGGATTCGGCGTCCCGTTGCAGGCGACCAAGTGCGCCCTGGATTGTCTCTAAGTCCATTCCCATACCTCGACGTTCCGTCGGCGCGAAGGCCTCGAACTCGAACGAGAGTACGTCGCGGCCAGAGCGCTTACAAGCCTTCTAACGTCCCGATTCTGCTACACGTTAGCGGCCGGCGGAGGGCATGCACGACGGCCTGAGGAGAGGTGGCTCAGGGTAGTCCCTAGACCTACGACCGGCTGCCACGACCGAGAGCACTTCGACTTTGCCGGGCCGAGAGCACACCGGCAGCAACGGTTTCGGGGCGAGCGCGCCCGAGCGCAGTACCCAGTCGAGCTGCTTCGTGCGCAGCGTGCAGTGCTTTTTGGAGAATATCGCCGAGCGTCGGGTCGTCTTCTGGGGGCAATGGCGAACGGGCCGCCGCCGCACTCCTGTTAAAGGACGTTCTCGAACAGGATTTGCCCTTTGATGCCGCCGCGATTGCCGCGTTTCGCGACGGTGACCGTGCCATGCTGCCAAAGATCG
>JBNKZR010000055.1:0-25516 GCA_050301735.1 Polyangiaceae bacterium
GTAGAGAAAATGTAGGCGCTCGGCGGCCAACTTGCGCCACCGAAACGCTAGCCCGTGGGACTACTTACCGTAGCCCACCTCCACGACGTTCTGGTGAATGGCCTCGTCGGTCTCGTCGGAGGGGTAGCCCGACACGATGGCGCCTTCGTAGAAAGTGCCCTCGCTGGCGTTGTTGTTGCTGTAGCAGCAGTCGCCGCCAGCGCCGAGGATGACGGCACCCTGGCGCTGCATCGGTGTCTTCGAGCCCGGGAGTGCGCCATCCCACATGGTCGTGAGGGTCGGTTGGGTTGCATCGGCACCCTTCAAGGCAAAGGTCGATGTTCCGTTGTTCTTCTCTATCGCCGTGACGAACGGGAAAGGCAGACTCTCAGAGTCGGGATTTTGGCCACCGTTGCCCCAAGCGAGCATTCCGTCTTCCATGTCCGCCATCACCCACGGACCGTTACCGGCGCCGGTACCCCAGATCTTGTTGTTGCCGAAGTAGACGGCATCCATCTGGGGACCACCGTTGTACTTCCGATCGAGCTGGCCGTTGCCGTAGTTGTAGCAGCATCCCTCGTTGAAGTGAGTGCCGCTAGTAACCATGTAGATGCCTTGCTCCGAGTTCGCGAGCGGCATACCCGACGCTGACCCGTCGTGCCAATAGGCTTGACTGGGTCGAGTAAATAGCGAGTACACCATGTGCCCGCCGACGCTGACCTGTTCGGCCTCCGCATCTGCCGGCCGCATACCGTTGTTGCCACCGACGCTGCTGTCAGGCGTCTGAGCCTCGAGGAAGTTCCCGTTGCCCGTCTGGTCATAGAGAATCCACATGTCGCACGAGCTGCCAGCGCAGAACTCGTCCTGAACCGAGGAGTCCGCAAAGCCGCCGGGGCTGAGAACGGGAATGTCTTGAGTCGTCCCGTCTCCCCGCTTCACCTGGTAGAGCGGACCATCGTAGGAGCCGAACAGCGCACGAACGGTGCTGTGAGCGGCCGCACACGGCGTTCCCGCTGCCTCGTAGATGTCACAAGGTCCAACGATGTCGCTCGGCGCGGGCGCTCCGCCTGCGCCCTGCTCTGGAGGTTCCCCGCCGGCACCGGTGTCGCCACCAGCTCCGCCCTCGTCAGGCGGCATGCCGCCGGCACCTGGTTCAGGCGTCACGTCCGGGCCGACGACAGGCATGCCGCCAGCGCCCTGGTCGGGCACTTCCGGGGTCGGAACTGCACCGTTTCGCTGCAGCACCACAGTGCCCGTCAGGGCCGACATCTGCGGGGTGAGAGTCAACGTGTCGGGCTCGGCGCAATACGAGTACGTCGCGATGTCCTCGAGCGATAGGGTATCGCCCATGGTCGCGTAGTCTCCGTCGGGCTCCGTGTAGGGGAGGATCTGTCCCAGCCCGGCTTCCTGCTCCGTAGTGAGCTCGCAGCTACACTGGCCGCCCTCGCCGCTGCACACGGCGCTGTTCCAACCTATCGATGCGAAGATACTTCCGACGCGATCGCACTCCACCGCCACCCCGGAGATGGCCAAGCAAGCTGGGTCCAGCGGAAACGATACCGTACCGCTGGTAGTCGTGTTGTCCACGTAGGTACCGTCCGGGTTGAAGACGATACTGCCGGTCGTCTGCAGCGACCCCATCACGGGAACCGTCGGGCATCCCAAGCTGGTCAGAAAGACATCCATGTCTCCAGCCAACGAAAGACAGGAAGACTCGACATTCCACGTGCCGGCAACCTCGCCCCCGCAACCGGCGACGTTGCTGCAATTGAGCGCCTCGCCAGGAACGGCACCAGGACCCGTCGCTTCCCCCGGGGTCTGCCCTGCGGGCGTCTGCCCCGCTGGGCTTTGCCCCGCGGGCGTCTGCCCCGCTGGGGTCTGCCCGGCCGGAGTTGTCCCCTCGCTACTCGGAGCTCCAGAGCTCGGTGCGGCAGCACTGGAACCGTTCGGTCCGATTGTGGTCAAACCGGCTGGGCTCTGGTCGCCGCCGTCGTCGTAGCTGCAGCCCGCGGCGGCTACGCCGAGAACCAAAGCACCAACGAGTCCAAGTTGTCCTTTTCGCATGAGTGACCTTTCGAAGCTAACGACCTTGTTTCTTACCAGCCAATCCCCACAGCCCCCTTCAAATTCCTACCTTGCGCGTGGTTGACGTCTCTAACCTGTCGTGGCGGCCCCCCCTTTCCAGTCAAAAAAAACCCGATGATGCGTTCGGGGTCGATCCGGATCTGGGATGAAAATATTCCCGACCCAATGCTTCGCCGATGCCACGCCGTCGGACTGGGCAGACCGACGCCGTGAGCAGGTGCTGAACCGCTTTCAGAAGGAGCAGCGACGCACCATCGGCAGAAAATGACGATTCTGCAGGAGCGAGTGAACCCATCGGGCACCTTTGATTTTGGGGGGGCCCGTGCCAGGCGACGTTCAAGCTCTTTCGACCCACTCGACCGTCGTCGTTCTACCTGCCAGAGAACGGCATGAAAGCCCATAGCCACCAGAACGGCAGAGTGCGACTACCCCGCAATTGCTCCCACCGTAGCTGGCGGGGCCGCAGGGCGGCACCAGTCCAATCGGGGCTGGTTGAAGTTCACATTCAGCGAATTGACGGACAGCTTCGCCTCGAAGCTTCGTGATGCTACTGCCGACGACTGGCTCCAGCGAGATGGTTCCGACGTCCTTCAAGTCGAGCGTGGCGAACTTGTCGTTGCCGCTAGCTTGCAGCAGCTCGATGCTCGCACTCTTCGTGCGGTCACTCCGACCTTCCAAGACGAGTTGTTTGAACCAATCGTTCCATTGGTCGAAGTCCTGCATGGCAATCGTCAACGTGGGATTGGAAACCTGACCTTGAACCGACTGCTCCCGATTCGCTCCTGTAGACGTGGCCGCCGAAGCACGGCTTCGATACCGATGTAGCCCGGAGCTTCACTCGAGCCATCGAGGGCCGGAAAGACGACTTTCGAGCTCGAGGCCCCCTGGAAGGTGCGGCTAAGCCATGCAGAGTCTAGTGGAGCTGCTCGCTATGGTACCCGGGGAGGTGCGGTGGTGAAGCAGCTCACCCCCTCGAGCTGACGAAACTGTCCACGTTTCGCTCTGACTGCGATCGCGGTCAGCTCTGCGTGTTGACCGAAAACTACCTACTGCGCCGTAGCGAGCGGCAGGGGCTCGCGTCCACCGCGGCGGGGCCCAGCTCGCCTGGACGAGCTCGACCCCAACTGCAAGCCGCTCTCAGGCGGACTGACGCATGGCCCGTGGCCGCCGCGGCGCGGAGGTTCGTCGCGCCCGCGACTGCTGGGGTCGCCCACGTCGCTGCGCAGGTTGTTGCGCCGGCGGGGCAGCGTGCGCATCCGCCGGAAACGGATGGTCATCGACGCGGGGAATACGCTGCGAAATGAGACGCTCGATGTCCGCGATGTACGCGCGCTCCTCGTGATCGCACAGAGACAGCGCCACACCGCTCTTGCCCGCTCGTCCAGTGCGACCAATTCGGTGCACGTAGGTTTCGGCGATGTTCGGAACGTCAAAGTTGATGACGTGGGTCACGTCCTCGACGTCGATGCCGCGAGCCGCGATGTCAGTCGCGACCAAGACCTCGATGCTGCCGTCGCGAAATGCCGCGAGAGCACGCGTCCGAGCATTCTGAGCCTTGTTGCCATGTACTGCCGCGACCCGTTTCCCACTCTTTTCGAGGTGGCGAGCAACTCGATCCGAACCGTGCTTGGTGCGTGTGAACACAACCGTCCGTTTGCAGTCTGGATCACCCAGCAAGTGAACGAGCAGGTCGCGCTTGTTCCCCTTGTTGGTGAAGTACAAGCGCTGCTCCACGGCGTCAACGGTGGACGAAACCGGGGTCACACTGACTGCAACGGGATCGCTCAACAGGTCGTTAGCAAGGGTTCGAATCGCCGGGGGCATCGTGGCCGAGAAGAACAATGTCTGCCTCTGCTTGGGCAGCGCCTTGGTGACCTTCTTGACGTCGTTGATGAAGCCCATGTCCAGCATGCGGTCCGCCTCGTCCAGAACGAAGCAGTTCACTTGCGCGAGACTGACGAACCCGCGGTTCATCAGGTCGAGGAGACGACCCGGCGTCGCAACGAGAATGTCTACCCCCCGCTGAAGCTCAGCAATCTGGGGTCTCTCCTTCACGCCCCCGAAAATGACCGTATGCCAAAGGTCCAAGTCTTTTCCGTAGGTCGCCAGGCTATCGTTGATCTGTGCTGCGAGCTCTCGCGTGGGAGTCAGAATCAACGTCGTCAGTCGCGGAGCATCCCCTGCCGAAGCATCGGCGCGCTGCAACGCGGGCAAGCAAAAGGCTGCGGTCTTACCAGTTCCGGTCTGAGCACAGCCGAGAATGTCCTTGCCGCTGAGCGCGGGAGGAATGGCTGCCGCCTGAATGGGCGTGGGTTGCTCGTAGCCTGCGTCTCGTACGTTGCGCAGGATCTCGGGGCTGAGCCCCAAATCTTTGAAGTTCATTCTTTCGTAGTCGTTTCTGCATCGGAAGCTAGATCGTCTTCCGGTATCGGTTGTGGTCCCCAAGTGATGTGCGCGATGTCAGGGTCAACCCCTGGCGGCGCATCGGGACGGTTGTTGCGGGCATCTTTTCGCTCTGCCCGACGCCGCTCTTTGTCCCGCTTCTTTTCTTGGCGGGCTTGTTCCTTGCGGCGCTTTTCGAACGTCTGCCTCGGCTTCATCGAGTAGCTCCTGACGGAGTTGAGGTCGTGAGCCGGGACGTTCTGCGTTGAGATATGCTGGCTGGGTTGATGCAGCCACGGTGACTGATTGCCATGAAGCTCCGGTCAGGCGCGTGAGGCCCATTTGGGCGCCGCCCGCGCCGAGTTGTTGAGCACGAGGCAGGCGACGCTGAGCCGAGCCCACAACTGGGCCCGCGCACTTGGACTCTGCCTCGACCAAGTGGAAGGGGCGTAGCATGCCTCGTCCGACGGGGCGAGCTTTTCTCTGCGAAGCGAGGTGCGCGTCTCTTTCAGGGGCGTTCGTCCGACTCAGCGGGTCTTTCAGGGGCGTTCGTCCGACCCAGCAGGGGCCGCATGCCCCGCGAGCGCGCTCTCCGGCAGCTGCCGGAAGCTCGCAACCGCAGTGAAATGCAGCTGCCGGCCGCAGTCTCGGTCCGCGACGTATCCGGAGCAGAAGTGCTCCCCTTCAGTGCTCTGCGCGCCTTGCCGTAGGCCACGAAGAATGTCGCTGGAAATGTCGTGGCCGCCCCCTGTGCACTTTGGATCACCACACGGCACTTCGAAGTGCGTGGAGGCCCGATCGACGATGATGTGACGGATGCGGCGCGTACCAGCGATTTGCTGACCATCGCGCCATTCCGTCAGCTCCAACCGAAGGGCCTGCAGGTTTTCGAAGCTCACGCGCAGTCTCGGGGCGTCATCTTCCCGCTGCCACCGCTCGGGCGGTTCCCGGCGGCTTGTCCTCGATCGATTGAAAGTCATGCTGTGCCTTCCTCCGCGCGCGCGTGTCGAGCGTCGCCTTGCTAGCGCAACTGACCACTTGGAAACGGAAACGACGACCATAGCACATCGCATTCCACGAGACCGCCCGGCCGACGCGCCCACCAGCGCGGCTGTCCGCTCATGTCGCCTGACGTCGCGAAGCGGCGCCGATGAGCCACCCGGGTCAGCCGCCCAACTGTCCCGTGTTGCCGCCTCAAAACGGGCGGCGTACTCTTGACCGCAACTACCTCAAGCCGCACTCAGCCGGCTGTTTCGGTGTACGTCACGAGTCCAAGGCACCCATGACAAAGGCCCAGACAAAGAAGGCTGCCAACAAGACCGGCACCAAGGCCGCAGGGAAGGCCGGCGGGAAGACCCGGACCAACCAGACCCCCAAGCAGCCCAGTGCCAAGCCCACCTTGCTCGCCGGCGGTAATCCCCAGATCGCCAAGGGCGATGGCGACGCACCGGTGCAGGCTTACATCGCGGCAATGCCGGGTTGGAAGAACGAGGTCGGGCGCGCCCTCGACACGCTCGTCGTGAGCGCGGTCCCCGCCGTGTGCAAAGCCGTCAAGTGGAACTCGCCATTGTACGGGATGGAAGGCAATGGCTGGTTCCTAAGCTTTCACTGCTTCACCAAGTACGTCAAAGTGACATTCTTCCGCGGCACGTCATTGCGCCCGCTACCCCCAGGGGAGTCCAAGCAGCGAGAGGTGCGCTACCTCGACATCCGCGAGGGCGACACCCTGGACCAGAAAGTCCTCACGAGCTGGATTCGACAAGCCGCCAAGCTTCCTGGCTGGATACCTTGAGCATTGGAGTCCCGTCGCGCCACGAAGCGTTTCCGCGACGGCTCGCGCTGAGGCAGTCAATCACTGGGCAATGATTGGCGCGAGCCATGCGGGTGACTTCTCCCTCTCGACCATGCGCTGCCATTCGTGCTCATCCAAGCGATGGAAGCCGGCGGTGGTCTTCTCGTAGTAGGTACTGGCAAGACCGACGTAAGCGCTGGGCCCGTCACAGGTCTCGACAGTAACCACCATGCGGCGAGCGCCACCGGTGCCAACGTGCAACACCCTACCCACGAGGCCGCCGTTTTCGTCCGTCGGTTGGGTGTGCACGTCTGCGATCGTCGGGTCCCATTCGAGCGCCTTTTCCCGGTCGTAGAACAGGCGAGCGTACCACCCCCTCAGTACGGTGTTGGGTCCACCGCAGCCTCCACCGACGGACTTCAACACAACCGCGTCGTTGATGAAGGCGAGTTGCTCCTCAGTGAACGGTTCTCCTCGACGCTGATACTCCGCCATCTCCTTCAACTTCTGCGTGACGAGCTTCAGATTGCCAAAGTAGGCGAGAACCCGTTTGGCCAGATGGGAGTGGGCAGAGCGGTCGGTTGCCGCATCGAGCACGAGGTTGGCAACGCGCTGCCCATTTTCCGCGTAGCGCAACAGTCTGGCGTAGAACTCAGGGTACGGGTCCACGTAGGCATCAGGGTACTCGCACAGGATGGAAGCGGTGTACGACTGCTTGGCATACAGAATCGTGTCTCTCCGCAGTTGAGCCCACGAGGCCAATTGCGTGTTCAGCACGCGAAGCCCCCAAGCCTCGGTACGAGCAACGTCCGGCAAACCATCGGGGCTCGTGGCACCCGGTGACAGCGATCGCAACGACGACAACCACAGACCGTACAGGCTACTCTCCCAGTCATCTGCGTCGAAAGCATCGATGGTGGCCCGCGCCTGGTCGAGTGATTTCTCGTAGCCATACGCGTCGAGCTCGTCGACGAGGAGCAGCTTGGCCTGGGCGTTTCCGAGAGCAGCGTAGGCGACGTCCAGAGGCTTGGGCATCATACGTTTGGCTGGAATGCTGTCATAGGTGACTTTGGTGAACACCTCCGAGCCCGGCACGAAGCGCTGCCCAAACGGGGAGAAGCTGCGAGCTAGGGGAACCGTGCCAGAGCCTTTGTCGTTGTGCCGCTCGTGACTGGCAATGCGCTGCGCGCCAAACGCGTTGCGTTTCATGGCCGCCTCCCACCTCGCGGCGGGAACTTCGAGTGCATCTTTCGGCGATTGGGCGCCTAGGTCTTGGAGCAAGCGGTCGAGGTCGTCGAAACTCGCGCTGTCACGACCACCCACGAAGGTCTCCACGATCTGGTCGATGCGACGCCAGCGAGCGTAGTCTTGCTCGTCGAGCAACGTGCGCAACGCCAGCGCTGCACGGGTCGCCCGGTCGTCACGCTCCGACCGATGAGTGCGTTCGTCCACCGCGGTGACTCGCACGTCGATGCGACCAAACCACATCATGGATCGAAAGTAGCGCGAGAGTTGCTCCGTTCTCGTGTAGTGCCCTCGCGGCTTGAACTGAGAGAAGTCGAGGTTGCGCGAGCGTCCGAACAGCGTCACGCCACCCATGCCGCTGGCGGCTTTGGCTTTGGCTACGAATTGCCGAATGGACTGCCGTGAGGCGCCAGCGACCGGAGACGCCACTTCGTCGGTCAACAGGGACCGTGGGATGGCCAAATAGAGATCGAGATCCCGCTTGGTTTCGGGACCGAAAGCGTCGGCTCTTCCGCTCGCCAAGGCGGCCCTCATGTGATCCAGCAACGTGGTGAATTCGGGAATGACGATGCCCGACTCCATCGACATCAGGATCAGGTCGTAGGAACGATGCAGCGAATCGAGGATCGAGTCCGCGGAGACGTAGACCGGCAAGTCGTGTTTGTAGATGTCGAGATACCCAGTCGCGAACGTGGGGTAGATCCGTCTGGCGAGAACGAAGCCGTTCTGCTCCAAGAGGTTCTGCTCCGAGCCATTCATCTTGAGCGGTGAGTCTTGGATCAGCTCCAGGTGACGCACTGGTGCATCGGAACGCTCCAACTTCTCGAACTTGGGCGCAGCGTTCTCGGAGCCAGGGCGGGCAGTCACGGACTCGGCCTGGGCGACTTCGACGTCCCGATGCTCCCCGCCGGTGTCGACACGCCGAGTGGGCGCGCACGCCACCAACACCACTCCTGCCAAAAAACACCGCCGCCATCTCGACCTACGTTCAGTACCCCCTACTCGCTCCTCGAATGCCCGTCCCGTTTGCGTCATGGCCAAACCTCGCGTTCCCTCTGACCTACGCCAGAGCGGCGGGCAATCTCCCGCGGACGCTTGGACTGCAGCCCCCAAGTCACCTTGGGTGTCAGCTCGAGGAAGTCGTGCTGGCGGACGGAACCGCCGCTGAGCCTGCACTCGCCGAGCGTTTCGATGACGCCGGCACGCTCACTCCACGGCTAGCGCGCTCGCTCGAAGAAGTCGAATACGTCGGGGAGCACGAGGCTGACCATACCCCCGTGGTCAGCGTTCACCTCTAGGTACTCCGACATGTATCCGTTGTCGCTGAGCCAATCCGCCAACAGCAGGCTACCGTCCAGGGACGGCGTCTGCGTCCCCTCCGTCACGATGATGGAGATGTCACGGAGGTCTTCCCACGGGAAGACCGACTCTTGCACGAAAGGCCCAGACATCGGCGCCAAAGCCCGCCAATACTCCGCGTACTTGCCCCCGATGTACCAAGTTCCTCCGCTCCCCATCGAGTGCCCCGTCAGGAACAGGGCGTCGCGCTCGATCGGATATTCGTGCAGCACCAACTCCAGGACGTTGATCACGTCTCGTTCACTCAACTCATTGAGCAGTTCACTGTCGGGCGTCACCTGCGCCATCAACTCGGCCGCACCCGCTTCGTTTCCGAAGGGCGCTGAGAGCCTCAAGAAGTTGCCGTAGGCGCCCTCCGCGCCCCGCGGTGAGACGAGCAGGAAGCCGTGCTGCTCCGCGAGATTGAGCATCTGGCCACCATTCTGATCGAGATAGGTGCTCTCGTTGCTGCCCGCGCCGTGCAGGAACATGACCAAGGGCAACTCCGAGTTCCCGTCCCACGTCGTGGGGACGTACAGACGGTAGGGCTCGTCGGCGTTGGCATCGTCGAAGCGGTAGCTCCTGCGCTGATCCCCCTTTGCCTGCCAATCTGGTGAGTCGGGGTCGACCGTGGACTCAGCCAGCTGCTGCGCCGCAAAGATCACTCCCTGCGGGTTGAGCAGTGTGCCGAAAGAGATCATGCGCTCGTCGCCCAGGAGTTCCGTGTCCGTGGGGTCGACTGGCTCGTCGTCATCTGGCTCGACGGCACCGTCACCCCCGACGCCCGCAGAACCGGCAACGTCCGCCGCACCCTGCCCTTCGGAGCCGCCGGCGGAACTCTCCACTGGGTCGTCATCCGTCGTGACCTGGCCACCCGCACCTGGGTTGGGCCCTCCTGCTTGCGCGCCATCCCCCGGCGGAGCGCTCGCCGCAAGTGGCGCGGGCTCTGCTCCAATCGCGTCGGTGGGCAACGCGTCGGACGCCACTGCACCGGGAGACGCGCCGGGCGTCGCTGAGACCGCGGATGACCCCTGCGGGCTCTGCGTCGGCGGAGCCGTCCCCGCTCCACCCGCACTGAGCGCGGCGTTGCCGCTGGGCCCAGCATTCGGCGTCACTCCTGGGGCGTTGCCCCCAATGCTCATTCCCTCAGCCGACATCCCGCTGTCGCCCGGGTTGGCGCAGGCCACCACGTGAATACCGCACACTGCGATCAAGAGAGTCTTCGACGGATGTCCAGCTTTCATCGTGCGCTCCACCGCCGAACGCGGTTCGTCCGAGTCCGCACCGCAGCCGCGCCCACGGTGCAGATCGGTCCAAAAAAAGCGCCCCTCCGGCAGCCGTGCACGCTGACGGAACGCGCCCGTCACAGAGCCCCGATGGGACACCGCGCTCAGAACCAGGCCGTGTGGGTAGACCGGAGCAGACTTAATGGACATGAAAACAAGCCCTTGGCGGCTGGCGTTCCTCCCCGCCCTCGCAGTGGTAGCCGCTTGCAGCAGCGAACGACCGGACTTCACAAACGACTCGGCCGAAGGATCGCGATCGAGCGACGTGGACGAGACCGACCCGCAGGTCGGCGAAAGCGACACCGATGGTGGCACGGGTGTTGTTTCACCGGTTGGCTCCAGTGAGCTCGGTGAAGTGGCCGCCACCGACGGGGACGGCGCCGAAAGCGCAAGCATTGGGGACGCGTGCGGCAGTCCACAGTGCCTAGCGGACACGGAGTGCCGAAGCTACGTCGCCAGCGATGCCTCCAATTGCACGGCCGTCGGGCAGTGCGCTGCAACAGCCTCGTGCAGCAACCAAGGCACTGCGGCTGGAACTCCCTGCCAGAATGGCGAAGGCACGTGTGATGGCGCCGGGCAGTGCGTCGTCCCGGACGAGTTGACCCACGGGCAGACACGTACCTCGAACGAGGAATGTGGCTCCGACAGTTGCGCCACCACTGCCAGCGGTACCAGTGTCTGCTGCAACGAAGCCTGCGACGGAGTATGCGAGACGTGCGCTGTGGAACGTCGTGCGGCTCCGGGTTCGTCTGCGCCGCCGGGACATGTGACTGCCAAGTCGGCAACCACTACTGCTCGAGCGGCAATGCCGCCGGCAGCTGAGCGGACGACCAAGACATCAACAACTGCGGCCCCACGTGCGCGGATTGCAATCAACCCAACGCCCAACCTGCGTGCGTCAACGACGCCTGCGCCAATACCTGCCCTGCGGGCATCGTGACTCTGTGTCCCGCGGGCAGCAACGGCAAACCGAGCTGCGGTGACTGTAACTTCGAGTCCAACGACGTCGATTGCTGGGCGTACGACACCGCGAGCTCCGAGCCATCGTTCGCCCCCGGCGGCGCCTCGGTGCTCGTGGGTAGCGAGGCGCGCTACGCCAGCTACTCTCTCGCCGTACCCTTCGACTCGACCAGCGTCGAATATGGCCGAGTCATCGTACGAGTCCCGCTTTGCAGCTCGGGGCAGGCCGTCGATGTTGCGGGCGAGCCTCTCTGTCGACGCTGGCTTCGTGCTGGCTCCGGACATCCCCCCGGCGGCAACCCACGTCGGCTTCTCCTTCAGAGTGTACCCTTGGAAGGACACGATCTACATCGACAGATGTGGAGATCAAGTAGGCGACGACGTTCGGCTGAGCGGGTCCCCTTTCCGACGTCGGCGTGCAAGAAGCGCAACACGTCCGGCTCAAGGCTTCGTGCTTGTCGGTGAGGACACCCTGACCAACACGATGCTCGCCGCGACACGCCCGATGGTCGCGACACAACCGGCACACACGGTAGCGCCTACCAGTCCGACGAGCTGAAACTTCTCGAACAACCAAGCACTGAGCAGCACCTTGGTGCCCATCGCAAGCCAGGCAAACGCCGCCACCACGCGGAACGCGCCCAAGGCGTGAAGCAAGCGCGTGACGATCTCGGAGACGGCGCCGAGAAGCACCATCGCCGGCAACACGACGAGCACAGAGGCCGTCAATTCCGTCGCACTTTGGTCGAAGCGCCCAACCTGGAAGAGCAGCGCGACAATCTCCATCCGAAACGTGACCAGACCCAACACCGGGACGGCGCTGACCGCGACGACGACGGCGCTCCAACGCAGAGCAAGCCGCAGCGCCTGCCGCGCATCTCCCCGGGCTACTCGCTCGGACAGGACCGGGAACAAGGCCGTGGATATGGTGGTAGTGACGACCGCCGTCGCGATGGAGTTGATGGCACCAGCGTAGTTCAACGCGGCAACCCCCCCGCCGCCAGCCACGCGCGACGCAAACCAATTGTCCACCATCGGGTTGATCTGAGTGGCGACGGTTGCGAGCAACAGCGTCATGGCGCTACCGATCGGCAGTCGGTCGAGGCCGGCAGTCAGACAAGCGATGAAGTCTATCGGTTCGAAGCGCTGCGTGCGCCAGGCCAACCCAAAGAACACGACGAGCCCTGCAAGGACGTACCCCGCAACTGCCGCGTACGGGCCAAAGCGCGCAGCACCCGCGAGACAAGCGCCAATCACGATGATGTTGATGAGCGGGCGACTCCAGGCAGGAAATCCGAACGCTCGGTGGCTGTCGAGCACGATCTGAAACGACGACCCTCCTCCAATGGCGACAAAATACGGCACCACCCAGCGCAGGTACTGAGCCGCCAGATCCGCCTGGCTCGCATCGAAGCCCGGCGCCAACAGCGACACGATTGGCCTCGCCGCGACGGCCAGGATCACTCCCGAGAGCAAGCAGAACTTGAACACGGCGCCGAACCAACCGTGCAGCAGGGCTCTGCTCGCTTCGTGCTCCTGCCTCTCCCTATGCCGCGCATACGCCGGCAACACGACCGAGACGGAGATCATCGCCAGGTTCGTGAGCAGCTGCTGCGGCAAGGTAAACGCAACGAGAAAGGCGTCCAAGTCGGAGCCCGCGCCAAAGTGGTAGGCATACACGAGTTGGCGCACGTAGCCGGCGACGATGTTCAACAGGGCCGCCGAGCCCAGAATCACGAGCCCCTGAGGCAAGCGAGCCAACCACTTCTCCCACCAAGCCGTTTGCACTGCGCGGTTCACAGGAAGTCAGCGTTGGATCGGTTTCACCGGTTTTGCCGGGTTGCCGGTGGCGACGACATTGGGCCCGATTTCGCCGAGCACGAGAGAATGCACGCCCACCCAACTCCCACGCTTCACGGTGGCTCCGGGGAGCATCACCGAGTGCATGCCGAGCGCCGCGCCATCTTCGACGACGCACGGTGCGGAGATGAGATATTGCTGTTCGGCGGGAGCCATCGATGTCAGCACGTAGCTGCGTCCGTGGCCGCTTTGGTCCTGATAGTGGTGTGAGACGGAGTAGATCGACGATCCACCCGCGATGCCACAATTGTCGCCGATCCAAACCCCCGCATGCCCCTGCAGCACGACTCGAGGACAGATGTGGCAGTTCTCACCGATGTGCACTTCGCCCTCGCCGCCCGGGTAGTTCGGGTTCGACTTGACTTTCGCGTTGCGTGACCCCGCCAGGGGTCCGGCCAGTATCAGTACCCCATCGTCGATCCAGGCGCGGTCGCCAATCGTCACGAAACCGGGATTCGAAATGCGTACACCAATTCCGAAAACGGCACCGCGACCGACTTTGCGGCAGCGACGCTTCCAATACAGGTAGCGCAACTTGGCGCCCACGGGCCCGGGCACGTTGGCGATCAAAGCGTAGGGGGTTTCCACCGCGACCGCCTTGGCGCTTGCTCCGACACGGACCACCTTCGCCGTGAATCTCACGCCAACTCCTGCTCGAGAGCGCGCGCGACACGCGCGACGTCACGCGGCTGCAACTGACTGCCCGATGGGAGGCAAAGGCCTCGCTCTGCCAAGCCAGCCGCCACCGAAGCGTCGCGACGGTGCAAAGTTGCCGAGCTGTAGGGCGGCAACTGGTGAAGCGGAACGAAGAACGGGCGGGTATCGATGCGGTGGGTTTCGCGCAGGCGACGACCCAAGTCTTCGAGCTCTGCAGTCGAGGCGCGTTCGCCTAGAAGGCCCACGACGAGCCAGACTACGGGTTCGGCGTCGGCGTGGCGCGGATTGAGCGTCAGCAAGTCGGGACCGAGGCTCGCCCGGTAGCATGCCAACAGCCGCTCTTTGGTGAGACGCGTCTCGTCGAAGCGGCGCAGCTGCGCGCAGCCGAGTGCCGCCTGCAAGTTCGTCAGGCGGTAGTTGAAGCCGACCTCCGGGTGAAAGTACCGTCGCTCGGGAGCCATGGCGTGATCCCGCAGGAAGCGAATGCGCCGATCGAGTTCGGCGTCGTTGGTGCTGATGGCTCCGCCCTCACCGGTGGTCACCAGCTTGTTGCCATAGAAGCTGAAGCACGCGGCGTCTCCGAGGCCCCCCACCAGGCTGCCCTTCCAACGCGCGCCGTGAGCCTGCGCCGCGTCCTCGAGCACGAACAGGCCATGCCGCTTGGCAATGTCGTTGATCGCGGTCATGTCCGCCGGATGCCCATAGAGGTGCACGGGGATGATGGCACGAGTTCTCGGCGTGATGGCCGCTTCCACGAGTTCGGGGTCGATGCACCACGTGCTCGGCTCCACATCGACCAGCACAGGAGTCGCTCCTGCGTGCACGACGGCTGCGGCGGTGGCCACGAAGGTGAAATCGGGAACGATGACTTCGTCGCCGGGGCCGATCCCTCGCGCCACCAGAGCGAGGTGCAAAGCCACCGTACCGTTGGAGACGGCGGCAACGTGCGCGGCCCCAGTGAGTTCGCTCAACCGCCGTTCGAACTCTTCCACGAAGTGGCCGATCGAGGACACCCACCCGGACCGCACGGCCTCCAACACCAGCTGCTCTTCGAGCGCACCGATGTCAGGCTGAGCAACGGGTAGAAAGTCGTCAGACATGAACACTCCTTTCAGCGGGGCATATCTCCCGACGCCCGAGCAACTGCCGATGCTGGGTCACGAATCGTTCGTACGAAAACAAGCGACGAATGCGCTCCGCCCCGGCACGACCGAATTGTCGAAACCGGTCTCGCTCCGCACCCGCGCGCTCGAGTGCGCGGACGAGCTCTTCTCGGCTGCGCGAAGAGATACGCAGACCGGTGACTTCGTGCTCCAACGCCTCTTGTGAGCCATCTTCATCACCGGAGATGATCGGGACGCCACAAGCAGCAGCCTCCAGCAGTGTGAGAGGTACCCCTTCGCCCTGTGCGTGCCCGCGGACACTGACGAGCACTTTGACCGAGGCCGCTTGATAGATAGACGGCAGATCGGCGTCCGGCACTCGGCCCAACAAGCGAACGCGGTCGGCCACACCCAGCTCCATGGCACGTCGTCGAAGCTCGGAAACCTGATCACCAGAGCCCGCGAACACCAGCTCGGCGCCCTCTGGTAGCTTGGCGCAGGCAAACGCCTCGAGCAGCTTCATCGGTTGCTTGTGCCCCGCTTGCTTCGACAAACGACCCAAGAACAAAACGCGAAAGTTGTCGTTGCGCTCGAGCTGGTGTCGCTCGAGAACGGCGGCATCAGGCTCCGCCGGCTTGAAGCGCTCCGTATCCACGGGGTCCCAAATCACCGAACTGCGTGCACTCGAGGCGAGGCCCCGGGAGATCGCGTAGTCCAACGTCGCGTGACAATCGGACACGACCCAACACCGCTTGAGCGCCTCTAGTGCCGCGCGCGGTGGCGACGTCCACAGCTCGAGACCGTAGACGTTGACGATGGCAGTGCCTTGGCAAGCGCGAGCGGCTGCCAACACGATCGGGGCGTAGTTCAGGTGACCCGCCCAGAAGATCCGACGCCACCGCGCGTGAAGAGCGGCGCGAAGCACAAAGCTCACCTTGCTCAGTGTTCCCGTCCCGCCTGCCGCGAAGTCGACGGCAAACGGCTCGTCGAAGCCACCCGCCTCGGGGGAGCGCATCGACAACACGGACACCCGCGGTGCCCCGACGATCGCGCGCAGAGCCTCTACCTGATAGCGCCCGTAGCGCGCGATGCCCCCCATGTCGAACAGACCGGGACTCAGGTAGGTCACCGAAGCCATGGAACGCTTCTACTACGAGGCCCAGCCAGGAGAAAGCTGTTCCGGCCGACGGACGCGCCCGCCCGCTATCTGCGGACGCCAGCGCGTTTCCGTCGCCCCAGCCGCACGCCCTCAGCTTCGCGGCGCCACTTTCACCGTCGCGCGCGAACGAAAACAATCAAGGAGCAGGGACGATCGTCGCTTCGTGGAACGTGGTCCCGAGCGTCTCTCCATTCTTGTCGACTTCGAACACCACCGCTTCTTCCACCGCCAAGCGGGTGCTCACGAGCTGGTTGACGGGACCTGGATCGCAGAAGGCACAAGGGGCTCCGGGTGGACATTCCGGACACTGCATTTCCACCAGTTCCATCGATTCCCAAGCCGCGGTGTGACGATGCATGAAGATCAGGCGTAGCGTGTCGGTGTCGTTCATCCAGCTGGGGAATATCTGCACCTGGTCACCGAGGTCGACGTATTCAGCCCCATCGCGCTCCAGAGAAAGGCGATGCTCTTCGAACGTCGAGACGAAGTCGGTGGCGCCAAACATCTCATCGGCCATTTGTCGGTGTGTGACGAACGCCTCGAAGGGGTCGAGAGGGTACTCATCGGTTCCGTCGAGCACTTCCACGTCCGTGGGCACGAAGTGCACCGAGTTGGCGGAGCCGACCCCACCGTTGACCTCGACACGCACCAAGTGCACGGGAGAGGTGAGCCCCCAGCGCCCGATGTCGTCAGGTCCGAACTGGGCCACATCGTAGACGACGTCGGCGTCGCCGGTGCCAGGAACCTGCCACTGGGACAGGAAGTTCGTGCCTTCGCCCGCCTCAGCCTCGAAGTACACCACGTAGGGACTGCTGCCGTTGATGCTGAAGCGGTAGTTCGTGTTCTCCGGCGCAGTAGCGGCGTAGAAACCTCGGCTGTGGTCGAAAGCAACGCCATACTCTTCGTTGGTTGCAGAAAAGAGCAGACCGACTGCCTCCGCACCCAGTGGTGGCCATTGTTGAAACGGCACCAGGTTACTCAGCAGGGAGTCCCCCGGATCGGGTGTCGGCATTACCGGATCGTCCGAGGGGAGCGGAGCGCTCGGGGTCGTGTCCGGCTCGCTGACTTCATCCGGCATCGCGTCCGGGTCGTTCACCTCGTCCGGCACCACGTCGGAGCCGTCGGTGGTCACCGGGTCGGTCCCGTTGCTGGCAGCGTCGGTGTCGGCTCCCGAGAGCTCGACGCCGTCAGCGTCGGCAGGATCGTCTGCAGCATCCTCTGCAGTGGAGTCAACGCCGCTGTCGTCGGTCCCTGTCGAGTCGGACCCGCTGCTGCCATCTTCCCCGCTGGAGCCCTGATCGCCGCTGTCGGTCGCGTCGCTCGTCGCTCCCGATTCGTCCACTGAGGCGCCATCGCCGTCGGCCCCGCCACTCGCCCCGCAGGCAAGCGCCATGACGAGTGAAGCTATGGTGGGTGCAAGATGAATTCTCGTAAGCATACAAATAGGCTTATGCCGGGCCGGGAGAGCTCGCAACGTCGTCGAAGCTGCCCCGAGGACAATCCGTATTCCTTCGGTATACGGCGGGGTGAAAGGCCCCAGGCTGACAGTCGAAATCGCCGCGGCAGTGATGGCGCACAAGTAGGCAGCTTCCCGACTTCGGCGTTCGACTCCATCTTCAGCGCGCGCCCCACGAGGTGCTCCGCGCGCGGCAGACGCCGACGCCAGCGGTGCTCCAGCGAGAAGTCACCTGCAGATCGTGCGCGGGAAGGCACGCTCAGGACCGGTGTGTACATCGCACCCGACGCGACGCTGTTGGGGCGCCTCGCACCCGCCATCCAGCACGTGCGTGCAAGCGGCTCGATCCTACACACCCGGCAGTGCGTCAGCCCGCTGCTGCCACGGAGAGGTGACGACCAGACGGGCTCATTGCTCCTTTGCACCCCAGCCCATGGTGATCGCAAAGATGACCGAACTGATGTCGGGCAACGACTCGACGTCACCGGAGCGGGCGAGGGTGCGTTGAAGCTCGAGCGCCGGCATGAAGTGGAAGCCGCTGCTGGAACGCAGCTGCACGCCGACTGAAGCACCGCCGACGAGGGAGTCGCCCCCGAAGTCGAGCTCGTCTTGGGCGTTCTCCACCGACGCGTCATAGGACGTGAACATCCCGAACACGGCAGCGTTGAGCGACACCGCCCTCGCGACGTCGAACGTGGCGATCAGGGGCAGCGACGTGTGCACGCCGTTGATGAAGCCCAAACCGCGATAGCCAAGCGTCGGTTGAACCGCCAAGTGCATTCGCTCTGCGTTGCTGCCGTAGAAACGATACTTCGCGTCAAGCTCACCGAAGCCAGCGGTTGGAGCCAAGCGACCACCGAGCTCCAGATCGTCGAGGACGCCGTGGTGGTAGGCGATTTCGGGCACCACGTTGGGATAGCCGAAAGTGGCTTCTGATTCTCCGTCCGCGACGACTTCTTCGCCATCGACAGTCGTCACGTCGCGCGCGGCGACGGTGGCGCGAACGTAGCTCCACGTCAGCGAGAGATCCCCCTCTCCCTCCGGCAGCGAACGTGCCGTTCGGTAGACGCCGACGTTGAGACAACCGGTAGCGCCAAGAGTCGCACCGACCGCGAAGAGAAGGATGGTTACGGGCCTGTCGTTTGCTCGCTCAGTCACACCCTGTCATCGGGCAGGCGGGGGGATAGCGGATCGCAAGCTTCAAGAACGAGCCGCCACGCCATGAAAGCCGGTGAAACTCCACGATTCGAGGGCCTCGTCCCGAGCTTCCCGCGGTACATTTCTGAAACTGTCGAAATGTGAGAGAATTGTGCATCGTCCGGCGACGCTCGCTCGACGATGATGGGAAGTCATGAGGCCGTACCGCATCGCTCGCCGTTCATTCCTCGCCGGTGTCGGCGGAGCCCTCGGGCTCCGCCTGCTGTTGGACAACCTCGAAGGCATGGCGCAGGGGCTCAGCTCGCCAGCTCGCTTCATGTTGTTCCACTTCCCCACGGGCACCTTGCGCTACAGCTTCCTGCCCGAGGGTGAGGGTGCTGACTACACGCCTTCCAGGCTCTCTCAGCCGTTCGAAGATGCGCAGCTGCGTGGCGACATGACCATCTTCTACGGCTTTTCCGACGTGCACATCCGTGGGCCTGGCGCTGGTGGGCACGAGGGCGGCACCGTCTTCACCACGACCTGCTGCAGTTCAGAAGGCACGCGTAGCAACGGCGGAGAAGCCGACGATGCCGTCGCGGGCGGCCCCTCTTTCGACCAGGTGTTCTTGGAGAACGTGCCCGGCATGAAGCGACAGGACGGCAATTTGGATTACGCCAACGTCATCTGTGACGAACGGGTGGATTCCAACGAGACCTCGAACCGTTGCCTCTCCTACGGCCACACACGGCGCAGCATCAGCTCCGTTTCGCCAGGCGGCGAGATCACCGAAAACATCCCGCTACTGGCCGAGTTGAGTCCCGCCCAATCTTACGCCAACCTGTTTTCGAACTACGTCCCAGGCGGAAACACAGAGACCAACCAACAAGCCGCACTCAACGCTCTGCGTTTGAGACAAAGCGTGCTCGATTCCTCGCTCAGCGAACTCAATCAGCTCGAGAGCATCGCGCCGAGTTCCGAAGCTCCGAAGATCGAAGCTCACGCCGAAGCCATTCGCAACGCCGAACGGCAGCTCGCGGATCAACTGGAAGCCGGCGAGCGACTCGGGAACTGCGACATCCCGAACGCCCCCGATCCGGCGCTCATTGGACAGACGGGCAACTCCCAGTACCTGCTGACCACGGAGACGGACGACTCGCTCCTTCATCGACAAGTCGCGTTGGCTCATGCAACCGTGCTCCGTGCTGCGTTCCAGTGCGATCTGATTCGCGCGGCCACGTTTCAGTTCGCGCCGAGCGTCAGTCATGTCTCCTTTGGTGGCATGTGGCCGAGCGATCCGACGCGGATCGCGATGCATCACCCCGTGGCCGACAGCGGAATCATGCTCGGAGGTGGCGCATCGCGGCCGCCACCGCAAGACGGCTATGATCTAGACATCTACGAGTTCCTCGTCAACGTGCAGCTCTGGTACAACACCTTGCTGGCTGAAATCCTGAGCGACCTCAAAGCAACACCGGACGTCTTCGGCAACAGCCTGCTCGATCACATGCTCGTTCCCTTCGTGACCGAGGTGGCAGAGCCGAGCTGTTCTCGCAGCCCCAAACCAGCCTACCTATTCGGTGGCTCTGCACTGGGAATGAAACATGGCACATTCGTAAACCTGAACCCCGTACGTCCGCAGGTCGATCTCTACCTCACCGCGGCCCAAGCGTTGTTCGGCTCCAGCGACGTCATGAGCGCACTGAGCGAGGAGCGCTTCGTCGAGTTCAACCCCGACGCCGCGCCCATCGACGGCCTGTGGGAAGCCCCGGAGTAGCAAACGGCTCCTTTCCGTCGTTCGAGTGGTCAGCGACAGTTGCCTGCCCGTTCGAACCCCGCTGCCCGCGCGGCTGCTTCGCTATCAAAGTAGCGCTCACCGGGCTTGGATATCTTGACCTTGGCGTAGTCGGGGCAGCGTGGCAAGTGGTACAGCTTCTTGCCGCTCGTGCTGCTGATGTTGCCTTTGATGGGGGCGCGCACCTGCGTGGGTTGCACACTCGTGCTCGTCGAACGGGCCTCCGCCGTCTTCTTCCTGACTCGGGTGGTTGGTGCAGCCGCGGCTTTCCCAGAGGGTCGCGCACTGAGTTCAATCGCGATCGGGCAGTGGTCCGAGAGGCGCTCCGCGTGCGCTTGGTCCTCCGAATCGTAGGAGAGCTCGGCAAACGAACCTTCAACGACATGTCGACGGGAGCGCTCGTCGAACACGAGGTGATCGATGTACGCGTCGTAGCGGCCCCAACAGCGAATGTCGGCCTTTTCCGTTGGCGACCAAAGCGCAGCCGGCAAGTCCTTGCTCAACCGAACCCAACCCTCATCCCCTGCGTCGAAGAAGCGGCGATTGAAGTCTCCCGCCACGACGAACGGGGTACCTTCGTCGATGCGCGCCCGGATCCACGTCGAGAGTGGCGGCAACTGCCCGCTGAGTTTGCGACAAGCGTCCTCCGAACCGTCCAGATCGCCCTTCGCGCAATACGCCTTCAGGTGAACGGACAAGACCCTGAACTCCGTCGACCCCAGTCCCACGCTCACGTCCGTGCCATGGCGCAAATGACCGGTGGTGTTGAGCGCACTGACGTCCGGGTGGCGGTGAAGCGAAAGTCCACGTCGAACGACCACCCCAGTGCGCCGCTCGCCGTCTCTCTCTGAAAGGTGGAATTCGTAGCGCTCGGAGGGGAAGACCCGCCGCAGCCCCGCCTCCCCCTCGACCTCTTGAACGGCGATCACGTCCGCATTGAGTCGCGTGGCGTACTCTCGTAAACGTTCGTAGTCGCGCTCGGTGCGAGCCACGGCGCCCGCGCCTGGCTCGTCCGCGAGAGACGACAAGTTCCAAGCGGCCACCTTGATGCGCTCCTTGACCAGGGGTACCGATGGTGCCTCGGTGGGTAGCGAACGCCGCGGCCTCTCCGGCCCAACTATGAGGTTCGACGGCGCAGTGGGCGTCTCCGCGATGGCATCATTCGTCTCCCCGTGGCGATCGTGGGGATTGAGAGTGATGGCGAAGACCGCCCCGATGGAGATGAGGGCTCCAAGCGCGACCCCAACCCAGACGCGGCCTCGGGGTGCGGGCAAGGGTTTCGCTTTCCCCGGGCGTGGGTTCGCCCACCACTCGAGAATGGCGACCACGGCTTCCGCTGCGGCCCCCGCCTGAGCTGAGGTGAGAGTCTCTTCGCGCGCGTGAGCCCCGGAGTTACGAAGCCGCTGCACGGTATCGACCAGGGGAATGATGTTGCGCGGCAGCTTCAGGTCCTGCCTCAACTGCTGGATCGACGAGTCTTTCTGCACGCGCTTGCCAGTCTGCCGTTCGCATTCGGCCAGCAGCACGCGTTCGACGACGAGCCCGCCTTTTGCGGCCGCCCCCGCAGGGTCCTCTTTCAGATAAGAAAGCATGCAGTCGACGTCTCGCGCCAGTTGCTCGTCTTGGAGGTCCAGGCGAGCTACCCGACGACGTAGGTGTTCGTAATCCCCGCGGCTGACCATGACGGTCGACGAGGATAACCTGAGCCCTCTGTCGTCACAATGGCCTCCCCACTGAAGTGCACGGCCCCGCCGCACACGACGATGGCCGGAGGCGCCAAACGGACGCGAAGTCAGTAGGGGTAGTGCTTGGTCAACGCGAAGGCGCGTTCGCTCGGGTTGTCGCCGGAAGCGAGCGATGTGGCCATCGCGAAGGCTTTGGGTTCCAGTTCCGCAAAGCGCCCCAACCACGCTTCGAACTCGGCCGCGGGTGCGCCCTCGTCGAGCAATCGGTCGAGATTGCACAAGACCCAGGCAAACTCGGTGTACTCGCTCTCTGCCGCGAGGGCCTCGAGCGCGCGCCTGACGTCCGCCCCAGCGGCCGCATTCGCGTCAACGAGTCGACTCAGCGCGCTGGCTTCCCACCGCAACTGCGAGGCCTGCAAGTGAAGCGCCGTGCGCTGCCAATCGACGGAGTACCTCGCTGCCTCCTCGCTAAACCATCGCAGACACTCCTGTTGCTGCCCCAACTGCGCGAAGGCTCGCCCGACTGCGAAGAGCAGAAACGCCCGGGCGTTTTCGCTTTGCGTGCCCGACGACAGCAGCGGACGAACGTAGCGCTCGATCGCCTCCAACAGCAGCGGCTCGTCGTCGGCGACGCCAGCAACTCGAATCAACTCGCACAAAGAATGGGAAGCGGATTGGAGCTCCGCGAGCTCGAACCAGCCAGCAACGGCGCGGCGCAAGAACGTCAGCGCCCGGTCGTACTCGCCGAGCGGGGCCAACACCCGTCCCATCGCGCCCAACACACGCAAGTCGGCGGCGTGGTCGTCCAAGGAGCTTTCCGGCAGGGCCCGAGACGCGTACCTCAGGATCTGAGCGCGCTCGCTCTCACTCGCATAGGAGGAGCGACTCACCACGTGCGAAAGCACGTCCATTCGTAGTGGCCGCCGCAGAGAGGAAAGCCAGTCAGCGTTCAGCTCCAGCGCGTCTTCTGCCGCGTCGTGCCCGCGCGCAACCGTCCGAGTGAACTCCAGCCGTCTCCGTTCCTCGCTGTCGGCAGCGAAATTGGGAAGAAGAATGTCGCACGCCCGAGCGATGCCCTCGAACTTGATCAAGGAGCTGCCACCATGCACGACCTGCTGAAACAAGCGCTCGACGACGCGACGCCGCTGCGGCGGGTCCGACCAACGCTCGGAAGCACGCTCGACCAACCTCGGGAACGCCACGTCGATCGCCTCTCTAAGCGTGCGAACGCCGACAAACTCGACGGCGCTATCCATCTCGAGCGCGATCTTGCGAGCTAGCTCCAGCTGGCTCGCGGCAACCAGGAAGCGCCGGACCGCGGGAGCCCAATCGCGCAAGGCGACGAGCTTGTCCGCCAGGCCTCCTTCGTCCACCGGATGCAAGGAGCCATCGGAGTGGATCGCCGCGCTCGCGGCAAGGTCTGCTGGAAGCCCCAACTGCAACATCGACGACGCCGTCGCCAGACAGAAGCTCAGCCCGAACGAGTCCCCCTCGAGCAGATTCGTACGGCGCGCTACGATCGGCTCCACCCCCCATTCGATGTCACCGAGCGGCTGACTGATGAGCGGCAGCTCGCGGCTGACCAGGCGTTGCGCGGTTTCGAGCTGGGCGCGACAGCTGCGGGCGAGATACCCCTGCTGATCACTTGCGGCGTTCGGCTGCAACAACCACAGCGACCCACCAGTTCCGGTGGCCGCAACCAACAACGCGTGACCAGGAGCGGGCGGAACGAACAGCGCTTCGCCGGGGAACAGTCTCCGCGCTTTGTCGCGCAGTCCCAACTCGCGCGGTTCGCAGTAAGCATGGCGAACCAGTTGATGCAACCGACGGCGATGAGCGTCGTCCGCCCGCGATGGATCCATCAACGAGGCGCGCAGTGTCTCAGCCATATCTACGGCAGCTCCTCGTCATCGTCCCAGTGCGTACCCCACCAAGCATGCGGCTCGAGTTGCGCAACGGCGACCAACAACGGATGGGTCAGCTCCACCTCCGCGATCGACGCGAACTGAGCGACGGCATCCCCGTCGAGCTGCGTCAGCAGCGGCCCAAGCTGCGAAGTGTCCGTCCCCAGACTGAACACTGTCTTGGCGGCCTGCAAGCGTTCACGCTCGAGGCACAACTGCTCAATCAGCAGCGCACGCCGCGCGGTTCCGTCAGCACTCAGGTCGTCCTGGGCAAAGCTCTCACCGAGCCCGAGGATGGTATCGGAGAGCCGCTCCGCCAGGTCTTGCGCCTCGGTCATCAACTGCGCCCTTTGGGATTTGCGCAGCGCGTCCCACCAGCTCCGAGCGTAGGCTCTGCGTGCTTGCGTCACTTCGAGCATGCGTTCCACAGGGGCGCCCGTTTCGGTCAACCGCGCATGACGCATACAGTAACCCACTACACTCACGCGATCCAACCTCAGCACCGATTGAGCGAGCTCGGCGCACAATGAGCGCAACCAGGGCTGCACCAGCGAAGCCTCGGGCATGCCCGCCAAGTCGAAGACTGGGAGCTGACGCGTCACCCGGGCCGCACGGATGCGATCCACGCCCAGCGACAGCACAGCCTCGTCCCCACTGGACAGCTCGACGTGCGCCCGAGCCGGCGTCACTCGCACGTCCACCCAACACGACCCATCGTCGAGTATCGTCTTGACCCCGCTGAAGTCGAGGAGCTCGTCGCCGGCGGCCAGCTCGAGTCCATAAACTCCCGCTTGCCGCTCCCAAGCCCGCAGCTTCAGATCGAGCCCCAACTCCAACAACTCGCCGTGGGGAGCCGCAGCGAGCTGACTCGCCAACTGCCCAGTCGCAAATCCGAGGTCCGTCTTCGACCTCGCAACGGGCACGTCAGCCACGACGTCGAGGGAGTCCTCCGACGTCAGCCCAAGCAGGGCTCGAAGCTCTCGATTGTCGTCTTTCATTGGCCGTCTCCGTCGTGAAGTTTGGTAGCCGCGACGTTGCGCTTGCGCTCACTGAGTAGGTGCAAGAAGCGCAGCGCCTGAGAAGCGGCGTCGGCATCGAGCTGGCCCCCGTCGAGGGCGCGAGTCACTCCCGCCTTCAAGGTCTTGAGCGCACTTCGTTGCAGGCGGCGGTCGGCATCCAACGCACTCGCAACGCGCTTGTCGTCGGAATCTGACTGAACGCGACCATCACGCAGCAGCAGCTCGCTCAAGTCGCTACCCAGCGCCACCTCGACCCGTCGCCGCAGAGCCGCACGCTGCTCGAGCGTCGAGCCGATACTGTTTTGCACGCGAGCGATGATACCAGCAATCTCTCGCATGAGCCGCTCGATGGAAGCTCCGGGCACACTCACCTGACTATCCAACACGATGGGATCGTCCGTCGGCAGCTCGCGTCGTCGCTTCCGAGCCAAGTCGCAGACGCGCCGTTTGGTCATAGTGATCAGGAGCCTTTGCAGATGAGCCACGTCGTTCAATTTGTTCCCCGCACTCAGCCAGGTGATCATGCTTTCCAAGACGCCATGGGTGACGTCTTCGGCGTCTGCCTCCGAAAATCGCCAGGCGCTTCTTCGCGCCTGAGCCATCACGAAAGCACGCAATTCCCCCAGGGCAGCGAGTTCACCGCTGACCACTCGTTTCATCGCATCGGTCATACA
>JBNKZR010000056.1:0-25499 GCA_050301735.1 Polyangiaceae bacterium
GCCGGAGCTCTGGCTGGAGTCGGTGGTTGGTGCGTTGGGCTCATCCAACGCGGCGGAATCATCGTTGGAGCGGGCGCCACAGCCGACGAGGGCGCCGCCGAGGACGACCAATGTGTGATACAGGCGGGACATCAGGATAGGGCGCCGACAACTTGGGGGCGCGTATGACGGAGTGCCCGAAGCCTCGGATGATGAGCAAAAATCAATGCTCGAAGGCATAGCCCATCAGTACTTCGAGTTCATTGGGCGCGCTTACGAGGAAGCGGTAGTCTCGAACTGGAGACGGAGGGTCGTGCGTCGAGCTCGTTCGAGGAAGGCTCTGATCTGCCTTCGCGGGTGGTGCCGAGCTGATGGCTGTGACGATTCTCATCGTAACTCTTGCGTGGCGCTCGTCGTCCATGTTCTTCGGGTATCGCTGCTGGTCGACTCTGCGTGAGGCACCGAACGCGATCGCTGGCGTGAGCACTGCGCGCTCCGTAGCGGAGTCGAGCGCGACGCTTCGACATGGCTCTCGTGGGCTGCGCCAAAGCGACTCATGGTGTGTCCCGACAACACAGCGTTGGGAGGACCTCTGAGCTGACCAGGGGTTCGACGCTGATCCATTGCAGCTAGCTAACGTTGCCCAGATCCGGAGACTGCCGCTCCCCGAGCTCGCTCGAGAGGCCAGAAATCGCCGGGCGCAGGGTAGGATGAAGCTGGTTTACGTTCACACTACGCAGGTTGCCCCACTGCTGACTACCCCGCGTTCAACGTCGACTCGACGCGAGTCAAACAAGTTGAGTTTGCGCGCTGTTGCTGACTGCGCCACCCTGAGCGTGGGAGACGGAAGTGCCGAGTTCGGACAGATTTGCAAAGGCCGATGTGCCCGTTCCGCGGGTCTTGATCGTCGACGACGACGCCAACGTCATGCTGACCATGAAGGCACTGCTGGAACTCGACTTCCAGGTCCAGGCGTGCGACAGCGCGGAGAGTGCATTGGACATGCTGGGGCGGAAAGCATTCGACGTTCTATGCACGGACCACAGCATGCCGGGGCTGACGGGTTTGGAGCTGATCCAAGCGGTCGAAGAGCGTCAGATACTACTGGGTGTGGTTCTGGTCACCGGCCGATACGAAGAGTTCGTCAACGATCGGGTCAGCCGCGACGGACCCAACGCGGCGCCGGTCAGCATCCTGACAAAGCCCTATCAGCCCGAGGATCTGATTGCCGCGGTGCGCAGAGCGGACACCTTTGCCCGCATGAAGCGAGCATTGCGCGGAATCAACATGCCGCTGCGAGGAACGACCGTGTGACGAACGGTACTGCGGGCGTCCGGCCTCCGGCGGCACGAGCGACGTCGTCACGCCCAGCCCGAACAGGGCGCGGACGCAGTCTTCTGTGGCCAGTCACGCTGTGGCTCGGTGCTGTGTGCGCTGGACTGGCGGCGTTGTTCGTCTACTCCTTCGCGGCAGGGGCAGCTGGACATGCTCCTGCACGTTGGCCAGGTGACTCGAACATTCATTGGCAAGGGGACCAGCCTCAGCTGGTGATGGTCGCCCATCCGCATTGCTCTTGCACGCGAGCGAGCATCGCGGAGCTGTCGCTGCTGATGACACGGCTACGAGGAAGACTCGCAGCCCACGTGTTGTTTCTCAAACCGGAGGGTGCCCCCGTCGATTGGGAGCGCACCGACCTATACCAAAGCGCCGCCATCATCACAGGCGTCACCGTGCACACTGACGTGGGCGGAGAGGAGGTGCAGCGTTTTGGCGCGGCGACTTCAGGGCAGGTCTACCTCTACGACTCCCAACGTCGACTGGTCTTCAGCGGGGGAATCACGCCATCACGATCGCATCAGGGAGACAACGTCGGACGACGTCGAATCGTGGACTTGGTGACTCATGGAAGTACCGAACGCGATACCAGTACCGTCTATGGGTGCTCGCTGAGCGAACGAGACCCCCCGTCGCCGTGGCTGTCTTGGTTCGCGAAAGCCGCACGTTGAGAGGAGCGCCTTGCACATGCTTCAAATACCGGTAGCCACCGTGAAGGCTGGCGCGACGAGCGATACTGACCTGAGCGCTGATCCGCGGGTCACTCAGCTGTTCCACGAGCGATATCGAGCCATGTGCGTGAAGGTGGACCACATGCTCGCCCGCCTGATGGTCGTGCAATGGGTGGCGTCCATCGTCGTGGCAGCGTGGATCTCGCCGCTCGCCTGGGCAGGCAAAGAGTCCGCCCTTCACGCCCATCTCCTCGCGGCCATCGTCGTCGGTGGAGCGATCACCAGCCTACCGGTGTGGCTGGCGGCCAAGGCTCCTGGTGAGCAGTCCACTCGCTACGTGATCGCTGTGGGGCAGGTGCTCTGGTCCACGTTGCTGGTGCACCTGACCGGGGGGCGCATCGAGACCCATTTCCACTTCTTCGTCTCGCTCGCGATCCTCGCCTTCTATCGTGACGTTCGCGTCTTGGTGCCAGCTACCATCATCGTCGCGACCGATCACTTCTTTCGAGGGCTGTACTGGCCCGAGTCGGTGTACGGCGTTCTCAATCCCGAGTGGTGGCGGTTCCTCGAGCACGCTGGATGGGTCGTGTTTCTCGACTCGTTCTTGTTCCTGCAGTGTGACAGGACCTACAAGGAACTGCACCAGCATTGCGAGCAACAGATCGCCTTGGAGGATGCCACGCAGGCTCGCATGGAGCGGCTCGCAGCCATCGGTCAACTCGCAGCCAGCGTGGGCCACGAGCTGCGCAATCCCTTGGGGGCCATCCGCAATGCCCACACATACATCGATCGACGTTTGGGAGACGACGTGGACCCAAAGGTCCGGCGCTTCATGGGGATCATTTCTCGGGAGTTGGACGCGAGTTCGAAGATCATCGGGAACCTGCTCGACTTCTCGCGCCCACGACAACCCGTGTTGGCACCGTGCCCACTGCGGCCGCTGGTCGATGAAGCCATCGGGGTGGTTCCAGCGAGGCCTCAGGTGAACATCCTCAACGAGGTGCCCGAAGAGATGCCGGTTCACGACCTCGATCGTGACCAATTTCGCCAGGTGTTCGTGAACTTGATACAAAACGCCAGCGAGGCCTACGCTGAGGGAGCGGGCGGAGAAATTCGGATTTCGGCAGAGCCCGCCGAGGAGGGGGCCTGGGTGGTCAGCGTTGCGGACACGGCGGATGGCATGCCGCCGGACGTGTTGGCGCGCATCTTCCAGCCGCTATTCAGCACCAAGGTCAAGGGCACCGGGTTGGGTTTGGCGGTCGTTGCGGGAATGGTGGAGCGGCACGGTGGCGAGTTGACCGCTGAAAGCAAAATCGGTGAGGGTACGACGTTCCGCCTGCGATTGCCCGTCGAAGCACGCCACAGCGAGGGCGTGCCGTCGTGAAGCCAGCTCGCATCTTGCTCGTGGATGACGACGAGTCGCTGCGTGAAACGCTGGCGGCCAACCTGGAGCTCGACGGACTCGAAATCGTAGAAGCCGATTGTGCGTCCCGGGCTTTGGAGTTGGCGAGCGCGGAGGAGTTCGACGCCGTGCTCTCGGACGTACGCATGCCGGGCATGGGCGGGGTGGACCTATTCCTGGAACTGAAGAGACTTCGACCTGAATTGCCCGTCGTCCTGATGACGGCCTTCAGTACGGAAGATACCGTTCGGCGTGCGGTGTCGGCCGGAGTGTTCGCGGTGCTTGCCAAGCCGTTCGACGTCGAGCGCACCCTCAGGACGTTGCAGCGAGCGTTGCGGCACCCCATCGTCGTGGTGGTGGACGACACGGAAGCCGTCGCGACCACCACAGCGGAAGCGTTGTGCGCAGGTGGTGTCCGGGCCAAGGCGGTGTTCGATGCGGCTTCGGCGTTGGCGCTGGTGGAGCGGGGGGAAACAGACGTTTGCGTGACCGATTTGGCAATGCCCGCAATGTCTGGCGTCGAACTCGCTCGACGGGTGCGAGAGGTCGACCCAACGGTGTATGTCATTGCCTTTTCCGGAGCAGCCGACGGTGAAAACCTGATCCGTCAGGCCTCGGCGGAGGGCGTATTTCGTTGTCTGCGCAAGCCCCTCGACCCCGGTGAACTGATCAGCAACATCGCAACTGCACGCGGAGCACAACGGTGACCCAATCCACTCCTTCCATACGTACTGACGCTACCAGCGCTTCGGAGCACATCTCCGACCTGCGGCACCACCTGCGCAACCGCCTCGCCGCGATCCGAAACGCTGCCTACTACGTGCAACGTCAGGCTGCGGCAGCGGGGCTGCTGGAACAGGATCCGCGCGTCGAGCGATTCCTTCAACTGATCAAGAACGAGGTCGCTGAAGCCGACAACGCTCTGACGAACCAGCTCACCATAGAGCGTCTCCTCGAGTTGCTCGGCGAGTAGACCCGGAAAGCATGATCATGCCGCGACGTTTGCTCCTGATCGACGACGACGAATCGACGCGTATCACTCTCGCGGCTTTGCTCGAAGACGAAGGCTTCGTCGTCGACGAAGCCAGCGACGCCGAACAAGTGGCTCCACTGCTCGAGCAACACCAGTACTCCGCGGTGCTGTTGGATTGGCATTTGGGGGCCGGATCGGGGGCGGCCGTGCTGCCGGCCATCAACCGAATCCAGCCAGACGCTCGCACTGTCGTCATCACCGGTGAACGGCGCGACGCCGAAGGCGCGCAAAGCGTTTTTGGCGTGTATCAGAAGACGGACGAATTCGACGACTTGCTGCAGTTGCTGCGCTGAGTGGGCTCGAAGACCCGTGGAGCCGCACCGGAGGCATCGGGAGCGTTTGGCTAGCGCATGCGGCTACCACAGACGGCGGACGTCTGGGATCCGGTCAGCGCCGAACGTCGAGAAGTTGGTCGGCTCTGAACTGGGTGCGTCGACGACGAGCATTTCGAAAACCGCATCACCAGCCGCCGTGACCTCGCGGATGCGCGCATAGCGGTACTCAGGGTCCGAGTCCGCCGTCAATGTGCCTGCTGTGATCAACACGTTGCCGGTCTCGGGTTGCCAGTCGGCGTCGCTCATGATCGGCGCGTAGAAGGATCCGGGATCATCCGCGTGTGGCCCGTAGGTCCAATTCTCGGTCACGGTCATTTCCTCCTCGTCGACGATGAACTCGACGGCGCGGCTGTAGTAGGGACTCTGATACTCTTCGAACGCCGGGACATCGCGCATACCGTTGTCGAATACGCCGATCCCACTTGGCGTGACTTCGACGGCGTGCTGGTGGAATGGCCACTCCAGGTCGCCGACCGGTGTCAGCAGCAAGTGTTCGAAGTCCTCACTCCAGTTCGCGTGGTTACCGAGAATCCACACCACGCTTTCGGTTGCGCGGTCGATCTTCACGATGGCGTCTTGGTTGCGACAGGATACGACGTAGGCATCGGACGCGGGGTCGTAGACCACCGCATTGGCGTGGCTCCAATCGTTCGAGTCTGGAAACACAGAATTCCACCAGTCATTGGTGGCGTCGTGGCCAACGCGTGTCGTATCCAACAGGTCGAGCAGAGAAATGCTCGTGACCACTTCCCCTTCACGTGTGAATTCGGCGATCACGTCTCCCACCACGACAGCGTCGGTCGCTGGCGCGAGCGGGTCGGTAGTCGAGCTCGGAAAATCTTCGATGACTCGTGACTCCGCGGCCAGAGCCAGAATGTTATTGCGTGACGTGGTGGTCACGTCGTGGTGAAATGCGATGGCATCCACCGGGATGCCGGAGGCCGGCGGTGAGGCCTTCGGGTGGGCCGCGGCGTACCACACGTCCCGTTCGTTCCCGGCCCAGTCAATCTCCACGACTTGTTCATTGTCGTGAACGAACACGAGAGTTCCCCACGGTGTCAAGTGGTGCCCGTAGAGAATCCGGTGCTTGTCGTTGTGATACCACCAGCGAACGGCGCCTTCGGAGTCCACGATGGCCAAGTAGAACCGCTTGGACTCCTCCCTGACATTGAACAACGTCATCCCTGGCTCCATCTGTGCGGGATCCGAATCGATGAACTCGAAAGGAGGGAAGTCGTCGGGCAAGTCGGGTGTGCTCCAGCTGAGTGAGGGGTTCTGCTCGGGCGACAACGTCAGGCTTCCACCCTCCTCATCGGATGCCGTTACGGTCAGATCGTAGGTCGTGGACGGCTTCAAGCCCACGATCCAGAGGTCGTGTGTCGTTGACGCGTCTGTACTCTCGAGGTTCCAGCTTTCTCCGCCACCCTGGACTTCTATCTCGAGCGTGACGGGTCGATTCAGCTGCACCTCCAACCGTCCAACAGACGGCGCGGCCTCGTTGGGGTTGCCTTGGAACGACGCTTCAGCCGTCAATTCCGCGCCGCCGTCGGGGTCGGTCGGGCTCGAGGAATCCGTCTCTGAACTGTTGTCGTCCGCGCTCTGACCGCGAGCAGCCGCGTCCGGACCGGCATCCGCGTCCTGAGGACGAGCACCTGCGTCCTGAGGAGGAGCACCTGCGTCTTGGTCATCGCCACTGACGTCCTGTTGTGAGTCCGCCTGCTTGTCCGAGGTACAGCCGAGCGCGCCAGTCAGAATGCAGGCGAAAACGAACTGGTGCGAAGTGTTCATCTCTGTTTGCTAGCGAAATCGTTTGGGGGGCGTCAACAGTCGCGACGGACACGTCCACGCGCAGCGGACCGCTCGCGCTCGAAACGTAGGTGCACATGCCACTGGCGCTGCGTGGGCAGATTGCCCGCTTGTCGCAGTGTTGAAGATAAACGTAGCTCAGCTGCGTTCGATTCGAGCGGTTCGCCGGTTGTTTGGGGCGAGCGTCCGTCCACGGTTTCGAGCCACGCTGAAGCTCAGGGGGTGCTGGCGACGCACTTCGAAACGTCAGAAGCGCTTGCCGTCCCAACGTCGAGCGGATTGCTGGTAGGGTCGCTAGGGCTTCGGTCGCGCACCGTAGGTGGTGTTGGGATAATGGATCCGAACCCGCTTGGGCCCGAGCGGCGTCCGCTGATTGGGAGATGCGGTCGTCGACAGCGAGTTGGCACTGGTTTCGACCGATGCCACGCCGCGCCCACGGTACTCCAGATCGAACTGGTTGCCGATGACGATGGCCGGCGCTCGGGAGCGCTCGTCTACGACGAATAGGTTGGCTCGGGCGGCGTTGCTGTCGTCGTTGATGCGCAGCCCCGTTCCTCGAGTGACGAACAAGTTGGAATCGACCAGATTGAACGGGGCGTAGTCTGGCATCCGGGCCCCTTTGCTGCCACTTCGCGGCACATCACCACAGCCTCGCTTGCGTCGCCAAGACTGCCACTGGCGGCTGCCTATCTCGATGGACGCGCGTGGGGTCTCCTCCCGCCGCGGACCGACGATGGCGTTGTGCGTGACACGATTGCCGATGGACCACTGGCGTCGGTAGAACTGATGTGGCGCGCCGATGTTCTCCGAACAGTTCTTGTACAGAGCAACGGCGCCCCTCGGGTTGAGATAGAACAAGTTGCCAGCAACCAGGTTGCCGGCGGAAGCGTCGATGGCGATGGATTCGCGACCCCGAGGCTCCAAGAAGCAGGAGTTGCGGATCGTCGATTGGCGACTACCGTGGTCCAAGTAGACACCGACGCGGGCGCCTCGTACCGTAACGTGGGATACGTCTACGCCCACCATGTGGTCGTGCACGTAGATCCCGACGTGGGCGTCGGAGACGGTGAGGTGAGAGAGCCGCACGTTCTTCGGAGACAGGGCCCTGAGTTGATCGGCCGGAGAAGAGCGCCCAGGAGTATCCCATCGACCCTGCTTGAACATGCCTGTCAGGATGCGATCGTACAGCTGCGCATCCAAGCGGTTGTAGCGATTGAGGGCGTTGGAGAGGTGGATCCCAAAACGGAAGCGCGAGAAGCTACAGCGGCTGACTTGCACCTGGTCGATGGGTTGAAGCTCGCTTCCTGGCGTTGTCGAAGTCTCGGTGTTGACGCGCAAGCTGAGGCCACGCAGCAGCTTCTTGCTACCCACGAAGGTGCTTCCTCCGCAGTCGAGGGAAACGTTCGGCGCTGTGATGACGATGCTCGTGCCCCGGAACGTACATGCCTCTGTGATGCGTACGGAACGATCGATGTGCGCGACGCCTTGGCTCCGGCCAGCCAAGAACATGTTTTGGAACTCCTGGCAGCCGACTTCCAGTGCTGGGCGGCGCTCCGACGAGGTAGTCCCAGCATCCGCACTGGCGTTGCTTGGAAAGTTGGGTATCCGGTAGTGATGTCGCAACTCGTCGCAGCTTTCGCTCTCGAGTTGGGGCGCTGACAGAAAGAGTCGGTTCGGCAGGGTGACATTGGCGGGCCACTCCGCTTGGGCGCGCGCAGCGTTGGGAGCCAACACTGCACACGCGGCGAGCATCGCGGCCCAGCGGACGAGGCGGGAAAACATCAGACACGCAGTATGATGGAACGTAGCCCGAAGCTCACGCACAACAGCGTCAGCCCGAGCGCAGTTGACGCTCTAGCTGCAAGAAGCGTTGAGCCAGCGCTTTGAGCAGAATCGAGCTCCAGCCATCGAATTCTCCTCGGGCCTGCAAAGTGGAGCGGTCGATGACCAGAAGCGTCGTCGGTTCCAATGCGGTGACCGTGGCGCTGCGCGGCTCTCTCGGGATGAGCGCCAACTCTCCTCCTTCCCGCCGAGTCGCCGAGCCAAGCCCCAATCCACGAGATACACCCGGCCATGGGGGCCAGGGCAAGACGTTCTCGGATTTGACGTTGCAGTGCAGGACTTGACGGCTGTGGGCAAACGCCAGGGCGTCACAGACGCGGATGAGGATCTCGACGCCGCGCTGCAGTTTTCCATAGGCTGCCCGCGAGTCGCGTGACTAGTCAGGTGCCAGGAGTGGCGCATTCCCGTCAGCGGCCTGGGACTGCTTCCTAGACCGTTGCCGGGGTGGCTCGGGCCGGTGTCGGGCTCCTTCGGACGGGGGCCGGGTTGGTTCGGGCCGGTGCGGGGATCCTTCGGACCGGCTGCGTGGACGGTGCCGTCCCCTAGAACTTCTCGATGCCGGCCAGGTTCATCTGCACAGTGGCGACTCGATCCGAAGGGCCGGTGATGAACAGCGTCTTTCCGTCGGGGCCTGCGAACACGTTGTTGGTAGCGCCTTTCTTGCCGTCAGCGTCCGTCCCAATCGTTAGGACGTTGTTGCCGCTCGGGTCGAAGACCTCCACACCGAAGAGGTTCGAGATGTAGATGTTCCCTCGTTCGTCCATCGACATGCCGTCCCCGCCGGATTGAACGAAGGGTTTCATGTTGGTGAGGGTGCCGTCCGCGTTTGCGTCGAACACGAACGTGCCCGCGCGGCTGTCCTCCGTCCACATGCTCACGTACACCTTCGAGCCGTCGGGAGTGCCAACGACGCCGTTGGGCCAAGAATCGGAATTCCACTCGGTCATCGTCGTCACTCGGACAGCCTCTTTGGCTCCCGGTGCCAGATAGTAGACGTGCCCGCCCTTGCCCGTCTCCGCTTGCTCCGAGTGGGTGGGAGGCCACGCTTGGCGGCGCGGATCGTCTTCTGCCCAGTAGTCCCTAGGATAGATGGGGTCGCTGAAGTAGATGCCACCAGTAGCGGGGCTGATCCAAAGATCGTTTGGGCCATTGAAACGCTTGCCCTGGTAGTTGTCGATCAAGACCTCTTGGGTTCCATCCGGCGCGATCTTGCGTATTTCGCCACGCATGTCGGCGCAGGTGATCAGGTAGCCGTCCTTGTCGAAGGCCATGCCATTGGAACGTCCAGTGCCCTCGAGAAAGGTCGTGATCTCTCCTGTCGCGGCAGTCCACTTGTGAATCCTGTCGTTGGGCTGATCGGTGAAGAAGACGTTGCCGTCCCTGTCCACCGCCGGGCCTTCAGTGAAGGCGAAGCCCGTCTGTAGCGTCTGCAGTTGGCCGACCACGGCTGGGGTCAACGCATCGGAGGGGGCCTTGGCCGGTGCGGACGCGGGGGGGGCGCCTGGCGCAGCGGGCTCTACCGTCGGGGCGACGGCGGCATCGTTCGAAGCGCCGTCTGTGGCGCACGCACCGAGCATGGAAGCGAGGGCGAGGAGTGTCAGTGCGGACTTGCTTGAGACGAGCTGTTTGGACATGGGGATCTCAGCGGGTTGGTCGTGGATGTTGTCGGTGTTCGGGGCAGCCTATCGTACGGCCCGCGCTCTTGTACATGGTTTGGCGGTCGGGCAAACCTTTCCCGGTTCGGGAACCGCGCCCCACGGCGGATGGGGTGTGAAGCGCGTCTGACTTGCCTGCCGGTTAGCCCATGCGGTACGCGGGTCAGATTATCCCGACCGTTTCCAGTTGAGCTGGTGCATGCGCTAGCAACTCGGGCTCGCTCGTCGTACGAGCCAGCAGCATGTCGTGGTACAGCCGGCAACTCCAGCGGGATGCTCAGTGTGCTGTGCTCGGGACGGCCTACGCCCCGGCGATAGCGCGGCAATCCGCCAAGCCTCCCGGCAGCCCCCGGCGATAGCGCGGCAATCCGCCAAGCCTCCCGGCAGTTCTCGGCGATACAAGTCTCACGCAACTCCCCTCCCCGCTGTGCGAGCGCGTTCTTCGATGCCGTTGCAGAGCTCCGTCGAGCTCTCGCGCATCGAGTGCCAGCCCAAGGTGACTCACAGGAAGGCATTCTCTGTCGCAGCGCGTCATGAGGGCGTGCCGCCGCTTGAAACGGCGTTTTACGAGGCTCTGCGGGCGATTCCGGATGCCGCCGCGCTCATCGACGTCTTCTCGAGGGCACTCGCCCAAACGCACGCGCTGCGTGTGGCAAACCACCCGCCTGCGGGTGAACGGTCGGCGCTGCTCGCGACTGTCGAAGAGTGGCGGCCGTTGCTTGGGCAGCTGCCCGCTTGGCCTAGCGGCGTTGGTGCACAGCGTGCCGCCTGCGGGGCTGCCTGCCGTGTGCCCCGCCGTCTCGATGGTCGGCGGCGTCCAAGGCTCGGCACAGTTTTCGTGCCAATATTCGAACGTTCGGCTCCTCGCACATCGTCACGTGCGTGCCTGGAACGATGAACTCCTCAAACTGACCGGTGATGATGTCCGACCAGCCCTCGTAGCGTTGGTCATATGCCTTCGCCTCCGCCAGATCCGCGGGTCTGACGCGGAACAGGCAGCCATCTACCGCCACCGGCGGGGGCTCGTACTTCGTCTCGATGGCACGCCAATTGGCCGCGGCGCGCTCGAACAAGGTGGGCTCGCGCTCCGGTGCGCGCGTTTGCCGTAGCTTGCGCGCAACCAGATCAGCCCGTTGCGCCAGACGACGCAACACGTAGCGGTAGCCTTCTTCGGCGAGACTCTGACGATGCACTTCGAGGCGGTCTTTCAAGTCAAGTGCGCGGCGCGCGTTGGGTCGGAACGAGTCGAGCAGAATCACCGATGCGACTGGCGTGCCAGCTTGGCGCGCCAGCAAGTTCGCCATGGCTATGGCGGCGGTTCCTCCGCCAGAGTAGCCGCCCAGCAGATATGGGCCCTCGGGGTCGATCTCTCGAATCGCTGCGACGTAGTCAGCCGCCATCTCTTCCACCGAAGCGTAGGGCTCGCCCGTCCCGTCTGCGCCGCGGTGGCGAAGGCCAAACACTGGGCGTTCCTTGTCGATGAAACGACACAGGGTCCGTAGGTGTACTGGGTTACCTCCCATTCCTGCCACGCAGAACCAAGGCTTCTTTCGGCCCGTACGCTTGAGTGGCACGATTGGCGTCCAGCGCTTGGATGCCGCGGGTATGGCAGAGCCTTCGGATCTTTGCTCGGCGATATCCGGCACCAGCTGCGATAGCTTTGCGACGGAGTTGGTCTCCACCAAGTCGCCCAAGGTGAGCGCCACGCCGTAGGTCTTCTTGACTTCCGCAAGCATTCGCAGCGCGAGCAGGGAGTGCCCACCGAGATCGAAGAAGTCGTCGTCGATACCGATCCCACTGATGCCGAGCAGGCGTTCCCAAACGGCGACCAAGGCCGCCTGCACTTCGTTCTTCGGAGGAACGAAGTGGGTTGCCAACTCCGGTCGTTCGTAGCCGGTTTTGCTCTGCTCTTTCGGGCGGGTGAGTTCGTCCATCTCCTGCACCAGGCGCGCGACAGGCACGGGACTGACGATGGTTCGGGCTGGCGCGTGCATGCGCAGCAACGTCTCGAGAGCGAGCATTCCCTCTTTCGGGGTGATGCCGTCAGCGATGTTGCGTTCCAGGGCAGTCTGGGCTTCGGAGTGGGTCGCGGGCTTGCCTTGGCCTTTTGGCTCCGCCGCTGGGCTGCGCCCGAAGTCGGCGCTTTCCTCGACGCGACGTACCGTAAACTCGTCGACCTCGAGCAGCACTCGTCCTTCCACGTCGCAGACGGTTACGTCGAACGTTGCAGTGTCTGAGCCGATAGACTCGGTATCCCGCAAGCGACATCGGCTGAAGACGTGTGCCGGCAAGGGGGCATAGATACGCAAAGCTCCGTAAGACATCGGTACCCACAGGCCCGCTCCGGGGTCGAAGCCTTTGATGAGCGAGACGCCGAAGCTCGTCGCGATGTCCAACAGGCCCGGGTGCAAGGGGCTTCGCTCTGCGTGCTCGAGTTTCAACTCCGCGATGCCGTGCCCATCTCGAAATGCGGAGCGGCGAAGCACCTGCCACTGTTCGCCGAAGCGAAGATGCTCATCTTGCAGCGAGGGCAGAGCTTCACTCGAAGCTTGCTGCGCGTCACACTCTTCGAGCAACGTTGGGAGATCGAGTGGCTCTGGTGACTCGTCCACCCCCTCCATCAGCTGCGCACTGAGATAGCGCTGGTCATTCTTGCTTCCACCGTCTGTCCCTGCGTACGCCTGCAGGAGGTAGGCACCGCCCGTGGGGTGCAACTCGACGCTGACGCTGCGCGATGAGTCCTCCGGAAATGCCAGCGGGCGCTCGAATACGACGTCCATCAACTCGAAGCGCTCGAGCTGCAGCTCCCGCGCCGCTGCGGCAAGTAGCTGCAGCCAAGCCGTGCCCGCAACCACCGCCAGACCAGAGCTCGTCCTGTGCTGGTCGAGCCACCACGTTTCGCGTGGGCTCAGGGTCGATTCGAAGGCCACGCTGCCATCAACCTTGTTCACCCGACGCGAGAACATGCCCGTCGACGTGGTGGTTTCGATGGTGTCGTTGTCGATGCCCGACGCCGCGGCTACGGCCATGCCGACGTCGCGCCAAACACCCCAATCGACGGCCAGTGCGGTGAGATTGGCACGCTGATTGAGAGCGGCCGCCCGTGCATTGAGGTACTCGTTGGCCGCTACGTAGTCGGCTTGTCCGATGGGGCCCGACACCGTCGATGACGACGAGAAGAGTACGAATAGATTGGCTTTGCATCGAGGCAACAGGGCCTCCAAGACGCGTGTGCCCTCCACCTTGGCCCGAAGCACCTGCAGCACTTCCGCCCTGGTCTTGGTCGCCATCAGTCGATCGTGGACCAGCCCCGCTGCGTGAAAAATGCCGTCAATGCGCCCAAAGCGGGCCAGTGCAGCGGTCACGACGGTCTCCATGCTCGCGGGATCAGCAACGTCTGCCGCGTGGAGCTGCACTTTCGCCCCTAGACTCTCCAGGCGTCGAATGAGCGCGACTCTCGATCGCGTGGGCGAGTCTTGCTCAGCTTCAGACGTCGATTCAGGTGGGCCCTGCCTCGAAGTCAGCACGAGGCGGCATTGATGTTGCGTTGCCAGGTGCTCTGCCAAGACGGCTCCGATGCCTCCCAGTCCACCCGTGATGAGGTACACGCCACCATGCCGAAGAAGGGACGCGCCGGGTGTCGCCTCTTGCGTCGCCGCTCCCACGTCGAGCCGCTCGAGCTCACGCCGGTATCGCGCGCCGCCGCGGAGCGCCACGCTGCCACCGTCACGAGTCTCCAGTTCCTTCAACAGTGCGTCCGCCTCCGCGGCAGCTGCCTCCCGTTGCGAGGCCCAGCCCCGTCGAGAGATTTCCTCCAAGTCGACGTTGCAAGTGACCACGGTGGGGAACTCCCGTGGGCCGACCCAGAGTGGCCCCAAGGCGAGCGCCTGCTCGGCGACTCGCACCCCTTCGCCGGTCAGCGAGTGGAGTTGTCGCGTGACCAACGACAAGTGCATTGGGCTGGCTACGCCTTCTGCGGACAATGCTTGAAAGAACCGCAGCAAGCTGAAGAACCCAAGTTCTTCGGCAGTCTTCGCCGTGTCCGCGTCGAGCAGCCAGAGATGTAGGATGTGGTCCGGGACGCGTTCGGAGGAGCGCAGCTCCTGCAGCAACGTCTCGTAGCCGACCGCCGCTGACGGAGGCAGGTTGTACTCGAAGCTGTCGGGCTGTCCGAAACCGGCAGCGCGACGGACCGCTACGGCGGTGTGGCCCTGACGGCGTAGCTTGGCGAGCACTGCGTCGCCCACCCCCCACTGGTCGCAGAAGACGAGATACGTTCTCTTCTTCGTCTCCGCGCGACGGTTGTGACCTTCGTTGGCTGGGTGAAGGCTCCACCGATCGGTGTAAAACCACTGGGAGATGTCGTCCAACCGGCGCTCGGTAGCCTTGGCGCCCGCTCCCGGTTCGATCCAATAGCGCTTGTGGTGGAACGCATAAGTCGGCAAATCGATCAGTCGTCCTCGGACTTCTGCCTGAGGCAGTGCGCCGTTCACTCCGGCGCACCACAAGCGTCCCGCGGCCACGTACGTCGGTTCGATGCTGCCTTGGCTGTCGGTAGGGAGACTTTGGATCACGGCGTTGCGCGCTGAGCGAGACAAGCCACTACGCATGAGTTTCGATAGTGTGGCACCGGGGCCCACTTCGAGGAACACGCGATCCTCCTGAGCGGAAAGGAACCGTATGTCGTCGGCGAAGCGCACTGTGTGCCTCAGGTGACTGACCCAGTATCGAGGCGAGGTCGCCTCTTCGTCCGTCAGTACCTTGCCGCTTCGATTCGAGACGATGGGGATTCGGGGGGGGCGCAGTTGGATGCCGCACAGAAAGTCCTCGAACTCCTGCAGGATCGGCTCGAGCATCTTGGAGTGAGCAGCTATTCCGATCTTGACGCGTCGACCCTCGATGCCGTCGCGTGCGAGCCGCTCCTCCAGAGCATCGAGAGCCGCGTTGGGACCTGAAGCGACGCTCAGCTCGGCTCCGTTCTCACAAGCTAGGTCGAGCTCCGGTGAGAGATAGCCCGACAGCGCGTCGCCGGCCAGGGGCACGCTCAGCAGGCCGCCCGGCGACACTCGTTCGAACAGCTCGCCTCGCCGCCGAACCAACGCCAAGCCGTCCTCGAACGACACGACCGAGGCGACAGCCGATGCCGTGTTCTCTCCCAGACTGTGGCCGACGAGAAACGACGGGTGAATACCCCGAGCGAGCCAAAGCTGAGTCAGCGCGTACTCGACGATGTACAGCAGCGGAAGCTGAAGCGACGGATGATGTAGCTGTTCTTTCAGCTCGTCCGAGTCAGTGTCTTCTGTGAAGAGGTAAGGTGCACCGTCGATCCCTGTCAGGTCCTTCAGCGACTGCAGTCCTCGGTCCACCCATTGCTGGTACGTCGGTTCGGCGTGATACGTGCGCCTACCCATTCCGAGGTAGGGCGCGCCGCCGCCGGGATACATGAAGACGACGTCGGGATTTTCGAGCCTGCGTTCGACGAAGACGTTCGGCGCACCTTCTTCGCTGAGCACTTCGATCGCATGCTGTCGGCTGGCGACGCCAGCGACGGCCCACCAAGTGAAGGATCCACGCCGTTCGCGCAAGGTGTGGGCCACGTCGTCCAAAGAAACATCGGGGTGCTGTTGCAGATGAGCCGACAACTTCTCGCCGTAGGCTCTCGTGTGTTGCGTCTTACCGCTCCAGGTCAGAAGCCACGGACCCTTGGAAATGGTAGTCGACGAGTCGGCTTTGGGTGGTGCCTGCTGCAGCACGACGTGGGCGTTCGTGCCCCCCACGCCCAGAGAGTTTACCGAGGCGTATCGGGTGCCACCTCGTCGCGCCCACTTTCGCGCTTCAGTCGGTATGTAGAAGGGTGAGGTCTCGAGGCGCAGCTCCGGGTTGGCTTTGGTGTAGTTGATGCTCGGAGGTATCGTTTCGTGCTGGAGAGACAACGCTGCCTTGATCAAGCCTACGACCCCAGCGGCTGTGTCCAAATGTCCGATGTTGGCTTTGACCGAACCGAGCGCGCAGAAGCCGACCTGTTGCGCTGACTCCCGAAAGGCCTGCGTCAAGGCCGCGACTTCGATCGGATCACCCATCGCGGTGCCCGTGCCGTGACACTCCACGTACTCGACGTCGCCCGGCTCGACCGAGGCGACCGCAAAGGCCTCGCTGATGGCGGCTGCTTGACCGTCCACGCTGGGGGCCAAGTAGCCTGCTTTGCCTGCGCCATCGTTGTTGACCGCGGAGCCACGAATGACGGCAACGATTTCGTCCCCACTCGCGAGCGCGTCTTCCAGGCGGCGCAGAGCCACGACTCCGACCCCGCTGCCGAAGATGGTGCCTCGAGCCTCGCGGTCGAACGGTCTGCAATGTCCGTCTGGGCTGAGGATTTCGGATTCACGGTAGACGTAGCCGTGACGGTGGGGGAGCTCAATCGTGACTCCTCCGGCGAGCGCCAAGTCGCATTCTCCGGAGAGTAGGCTCTGGGCTGCCAGATGCACGGCGACCAACGACGTCGAACAGGCGGTTTGCACGGCGATGCTCGGACCATTCAGGTTCAGGATGTACGATAGGCGAGTGGTCAGGAAGTCCTTGTCGTTGCCCGTGTGGCGCAAGAGGAACAAGCCCGTGTTCTCCACCAACTCGGGGTTCGTCAGTATGTTCTGCGCGTAGTAGGCGGACTGTCCGCAACCAGCGAACACCCCGACAGCTCCGTCGAACCTCGACGGCGCGTGCCCTGCGCGCTCCAGCGCTTCCCAGGCACACTCCAGGAATTGGCGATGCTGTGGGTCCATCACGGCGGCCTCCGAAGGACCCAAGCCGAAGAACTCGGCATCGAAGTGGTCCATGTTCTGCAGAGGTGCGCCCGCTGGAACGTAGTCTGATGCTGATGCTTGAAAACGAGGGACGCCGGCCTCCAGCAGTTCTGACTCGCCATAGCGCTGAACTGACTCTGTTCCTGCTACGACGTTCTTCCAGAACTGCCGAGGATCGTCGGCTCCGGGGACACGCAGGGCCATGCCCACGATCGCAATTGCTTCTAGGTTGTCTGACGTGCTCATCTACGCATCACGCTTGTCGCAGCCTTCTGGCTCGGCGCTTCTCTGCGCGCGCTTGACCGCGCTTTCGTCCGAGTTGCTCGTCCGTACTGGACAAATGCTGCACGAGAGACCGAACGGTCGGAAATCGATACAAGTCCGTCATGCTGATCGTGAGCGATGGCAACGAGCGTCGAATCGCCTGATGCAGCTGCACTACGAGCAGCGAGTGTCCTCCGAGGTCGAAGAAGTTGTCCGTCACGCTCACCCGCTCGAGCCCGAGGTGTCTGCACCACAGTTCGGCGAGCTGAGACTCGACGTCCGAACTCGGCTCGACACGCCGTCGCGGAGTCGTGGTGCTTGGCGCAGGCAGTGCCTTCCGATCGATCTTGCCATTGGGAGTCTGGGGTAGTTGCGGCAAGCGGCAGAACACCGCCGGCACCATGCTCGCGGGCAGCACGGAACGACTGCGCTTGCGAAGGTGGTCTTCCTCAGCCGAGCCCACGTAGTAGGCAACCAGACGCTGATCTCCCGGAGTGTCTTCACGGGCGACGACAGCCGCACGCACGACGTCGTCTTGCGCCAGCAGTTGGGCTTCAATTTCGCCCAGCTCGATGCGGTGCCCGCGGATTTTGACTTGATGATCCGTGCGACCGAGGAACTCTAGCGTGCCGTCGTTCTGCCAGCGCGCCAAGTCGCCGGTGCGATACATGCGGGAGCCGTCTTTGGTGAACGGATCGGGTGGGAATCGGTCTTGGGTGAGCTCTGGTTGCTCGTGGTAGCCACGCACTACCCCGGTGCCCGCGATGTACAGTTCTCCGGGGACGCCGACGGGGACCAGCTGCCGCTGGGAGTCGAGAACGTAGACGCGGGTATTTGCAATGGGCTTTCCGATGGGAACACTCGTCGGTGCCGCCTCCACACGGTGGGTCGTCGACCAGATGGTGGTCTCCGTGGGGCCGTACATGTTGGTCAAGGTGCCGCTGCGGCGTGCCGCCAACTGTCTTGCCATGTCCAGCGGCAGAGCTTCGCCGCCGAGCATCAGGTGCGGGATCCGCTCTACCGCCTGCCTGTCGAGTTCGTCGACGAGCAGTGCGCGCATGAGTGATGGCGTACATTGGAAATGAGTGATGCCGTAGCGGTCGACGGTCTCGTGAAACGATAGCTCCGTTGCTGACGCAGCTGTTCGGGTGCGCTGACTCTCCACGAGACGAACCAACTCCGCCAGGTGGATGAGCCCGTCCTTGACCAGATCGTTGGGCACACCAAAGTCGATCAAGCATGCGATGTCATCGACCCCGATCTGGCGCACCCGTTCGACCGTTTGCAGGCATTGTTCGGGCGTCCCGAAGAGTCCGCTGTCTGTGAAGTAGCGTTCGAAGGCGAACTCGAGAATCGCGTCGAGGTCCTCCTCGCTCAGGCCCGCGATGTCGAGCTCCTCGGCGTTGTCGTTCGAGGGGCGTTTGAAAGCAGGAAAGGCCCACGCGAAGCTCTTGATCAGGTTGACGGAGGTGCGCAGGTACTCCTTCATGGGCTCGCGCACCCGCTGTTTGACCAACTCCGTGTTGCTCGCAACGTGCGTGTGGAGCATGAGTGAGACGATGCCCGTCTTTGGGTCGTGGCCCGCAGCAGCGCGCGCTTGTCGATAGATGGCGATCTTGTCGGCCAGCTGATCGATGCTCTGCCCGAGCAAATGGGTCAAGAGGTTCGCCCCCGCTTCTCCTGCCATGTGGAAGGTTTCCGGATTACCCGCGGCGGTCAGCCAGAACGGCAGTTCGTCCTGCACTGGTCTTGGTTGGGTGACGATCGCGACCTTCTTGCCCATGCCGTTGGGGAAGCTGACTGATTCTCCCCGCCACAGCGCTCGTACTTGGGCCAGGGCGTCCATCATCACCCGCTTGTTGCTACGGTAGTTGTCGGGAGCGAGAAGGAAGTCGTCGGGCTGCCAGCCCGAAGCGAAGGAGACTCCGACTCGGCCCCCGGAGAGGTTGTCGACAACCGCCCATTCTTCTGCAACGCGGACCGGGTGGTGCAGCGGCACGACGCAACTCCCCGCTCGGATCTGGATCTTGGACGTCGCCACGGCCAGCGCTGCACTCGTGACGGCAGGGTTCGGGTAGGGGCCGCCGAACGCGTGGAAGTGACGCTCGGGCGTCCAGATCGCCGTGAAGCCATTCGCATCGCCGAAGCGGCCTGCCTCGAGCATCAGGTCGTACTTGCCCGTGGCCACTCCATCGTCCGCGCCCCACAAGAACAAGCTGAAGTCGACGTTGCTGCTGGGGGTCAGCGTCGTCGCTACGCTGCCTGCGGCGGCTTTGGGAGACGGTGTGTACAAGACGACGCGAACGCCACGGCTCAGGCTCCAGAACAACTCCAGCACGGAGATGTCAAAGGACAGGCTCGTCACGCTGAGCCATGCGGAACGCTCATCCCGAGTGATACAGCGATCCATGGCGTCGAAGAATCCGCACACGTTCCTGTGCTCGACCATCACGCCTTTGGGCTGACCCGTCGAACCAGAGGTGTAGATGACGTAGGCAAGGTCCGTTGGGCTGACGTCGGTATCGGGTGCTGCCTCCTCTTGACTACTCGCAATATCGGCCATCAGGACGCACTGGATGCCGTCCTCTGCCAGCTCGACGTGCTCAGCCGTCGTCAGGATGGCCACGACGCCCGAATCTCGAGCCATGTAGCGAATGCGCTCGGATGGGTAGGCTGGGTCCATGGGCACGTACGCGCAGCCGGCCATCATCGTCCCGAGAGCTGCCACGACGGCGTCCGTCGAGTGCGGGACCATCACCCCGACGAGTTGGCGAGGGGTGATTCCTCGCGCGGTGAGCTCACGCGCGACGGCGCGGGCCCTGTGTTGGAGCTCTGCGTAGCTGAGCTCGCCGGTCGTCGACTGCAGCGCGATTCGGTTTGGGGTGGCCGCCACTTGCTGATCGAACAGCCAGTGTACGCACTGTTGTGCCAACGGTCGTGAAACCTGTGAGGCATCGCCGTGGCGAAGCAACTGTCGAGCTTGCTCCTCCGCTACGAGTGGGACGTCTCCGCATCGCGCTGTGGGCGCGTTGGCCATGTTGCCTAGCAGCGTGGCGAGCTGTCTGCCGATGCTGGGCTCCAACCCTTCGAAGGTTCCCTGTCGGTGGTAGAGACGCAAGCCATCGTCAGAAGCCACGAGCTGGAGCGTTGCGTCGGTCTGCGACGGATCGTAGGCGGAAGCCTCGTCGATGGAAGTTACCACTACCGGCGCGATGTTGCCGTCGGCCAGGTCATCGCGCCCAGTCAGATCGGGGACCCGCCCAATCAGATCGCTCCAGTAGCTGCCCTTGCTTTCCAGCGTAGTGAGCTCTTGTTCTACGCTCGTCAGCAGCTCTTTCACGGTGCTATTCTGGTTCCAGGTGAACGACAGCGGGACGCGTGCAGCTACCAGCGCGCCCAACTCGTCGGACAGGCGCTGCTGTGCCCGATCCGCGAAGGCCAAAGCAAAACTGCGCTTGCCGGAAGTGCGCCCGAGGTAGAGTCCCAGTGCAGCAATGCTTGCGGCAAACCGGCTGCCTGTCGTCGTCGCCAAAGACGGCGGGCATGGCACCTGTTCCGAGACCCACTCTGCGCCCGCGCCCGCACCACGCGCGGCGACTAGCTCTGCAGGTTCGAGCGCGCTCAAGCGCCGTTGCCAGAAGCTCTCTGCGCGCACCAATCGCCGCTCATGGGCCTCGACGGCCCGCAAGAGTTCGGCATCCGGTGCACTCGTCGTCAAGGCATCAGGCAGCTCGTCGAACGAGACCGGGCTTCCGCTCAAACGACTTGCTGCAAGCACTCGCAGGGTACCTGTCGCGCACCCCAAGAGCAGTCCGTCGTCGGACTTGGCCACCTCGCCGGGAGAGAGCGCCGTCGAGTCCGTATCGAGCTCCGTGGTGCGCACGGCGAGCCATTCGTCGCCGAGACGCAACTTCGGCAGATAGAGCGGGTTGTGATAGGTGCCGAAGTCGAGCGCTCGGACGAGTGCGTCCTGTTCGTCAGCGGGGCGCCCAAAGTCCAGGATGGCGACGCGTTCGGGACGCATGTGACGGCGAAAGACGCTGCGTTGGCTGGTCTCCTGCGGCTGTCGCTCCCAATGGCCACCATCCAACCTCGCGATCAGGTCTTGGAATGAGTCGAGCGCTGCCTGGAAGTTCCTCGTGTTGAGGGATAGGGACGTCTCTCTCGGGGTCAGTTCGAACGTCCTCTGCTCCAGGATGTCCCCGTCATCCACGCCCGGTGTCATCAGATGCCAAGTGATGCCGTACGTCGCCTCACCGTTCAGCAGTGCCCATGCAGGGGCATTCAACCCAGCGTATTTCGGCAGCGGCCCGTCGTGGAAGTTGATGGCGGCGCGTCTTGGCGTCTCGAGAACCGAGGCGGGAAGTAGCCGCAGGTGTGTGATGGCGAACAAGTAGTCGAAGTCCGCCGACTGTAGATGTCCGAGGGTATCGTCCTCGACGTCCCAGCAAAGGAGGCCCCTGTCCTGGGCCCAAGCTCGCACTTTGAGGGAGCCAGCAGCCACACCACTGACACGGTGCCCGGCCTCGAGGAGACGGTTGCCACACTCGATCAACAGCGAGTCAGCTCCAATCAGACAGCATGCGAATGACATGGAAGAATTCCCTTTGAATTGCGATGTTAGCAGCAATCTGCTTCAGCGGTCGAACGGACTCGCTGTGCGCACTGAGAGCTTGCGACCGCTTTGGGATGATTCTTCGGGGACTACCACACGCACAGTCTCCTACCGCACTCACCCCAAGGGCAGCGCAAGCTCTTCGCGTTTCATCCGCTAGCTGGCGCGGAGAACTGGTGTCCAGCCGGCGGCAGTCTGCAGGGATCTAGGCTGGCTGCAACCGACCAACTGCACGTGCAAAGCTCGTGTAGATACTCCCAACCAATTGTCGGGGGTGCAAACGAGCGAGGCGTGGAGATTGGGATCTCTCCTACGAACGCTTCACCAGTAACCGCCTCGCGGTAGCGGTGCTCCAGGAAAGTTTCCTCCCGGCAGATGGCTCGCACAGGCTACGAACCCAAGGGGGCGGCGGACGGATGTTGTCGCTCGGCCACTTGGTCCTGGTTGCTCGCGAAGGTCTGCCGCGGGCGAGCGCGCCGGCATTCGCCACCGCCGTTCGGGCGCCTCAGAGTCGCGCGTGGAAGAGCGCGGCCAAGCCTTCCATCCGCACGTGCACCTCCCCGAATCGCGCCTGAAGCTCCTTCGTGAGGCGCTCGAGGCTGTCTCTTCGGTTCGAGAAGATGCCGCGTTCGTTGTAGATGTGCATGAGCCGTCGCGGTACCCGAGCACTCGCTTCGGGTGCTCCGATGAGCGTGCTGCCAAAGAGTACATGAGTCGAGGCGTTCCGTAGCGGGAACGCGTCTCACGTGGGCGGGGTCCCGGGTCGTGTGGAGAAGTCGTCCGCAGTCATGGGGGTGGTGCTGGATTAACGACTTCGCGTTGTCTCACCGAGTCTTCGAGGCAACTGCTCGTTCGAGCCGGCTACGGCGAGTGCGCGTCTGAGCAGCGAGGTTTGGGCGTACACCCCACACTTCACCTGCACGGTTGCCGGAATGACGTTGGGTGCTGGCATACTTGGACCCAGGCGGGGGTGCTGCAGTTCGAGACAAGTCTTCCGTTCGCCTACATCGTTTCCCGTGCGGTCAATGTGGCCACGACGACGTTACTCTTCGAATTTCTCGAGTTTGACATTCGTGTGACATCCGGCACCATTGGGCAATGGACGCAGTCGCGGCGCAAATGCCAGCCGCGCTTCGCACGGTGGGGGAGAAGTACCTCGAACGCATGCAGTGCGCGTGTGGCGAGGTGCGTCTGGTCATCAAGCAAGGAAGCCCGGATTCGCCCACTCGCTATGCACTGCTGGACGAGGCAGGAACGCCCGTGGCCTACGTTGCCCATTCCAACGAGCGATACCCGACGGCTGTCGAGGAAGCAGGGATGAAAGCCGACCGGGCTGCGGACTGCGTGGGGCCGCATTTGGCGAGTAGAATCGTCCAGGCCGACGAAATCGGCTGGGTCGAGGGACGTTCGTACGCGATATATCCGTGGCACCGCAGCGTCAACGGCGTTGCGCTGACGCTCGCCCGATACTCGTTGCTTCGTGTCCAGCTACTGACTTGGTTGACTGAGGTCACCGAGGTTTCCGTGCATCAGCCGGATGCTGGGCAGGTCGAGGCTTTGTTCGACGTGCCGCTCACCCGTGCCGCGCAGTCGACCGAACTCCCACCGCAGTTGTGCAAACAGTTCGCTGCTTGTCGCGACGCGCTGCACCGCGGTGACTTCAGTCCGCGTTGCGTCTTGATGCATGGTGATCTTTGGCTTGGCAACGTCCTCTTCTCGAAGGAGAGAGCGTTCCCGCTTTCTGCGGTCATCATCGATTGGGCAGGAAGCTCTCTGGATGGTCACCCGATTTTCGACTTGGTGCGACTGGCCGGTGACCTGTCGCTAGGGTCTGGCGCATTGCGGAGACAGCTTCGCGTTCATACCAAGATTCTGGGCTGTGAGCTCGAGCTGGCACACTGTCATCTGTTGGCGTCACTTGCCCAGCTGTATGCCAACTTGGGGGAGTTCGAAGTTCGCCGCTTCGTCGATTCGGCGGCACGGATGCTCGACCGCCTGGTTCTCGCCGGGGCGATCGTTGCTCAAATGCCGGCTCAAGGCTAGAGTGCGGCATCTGCTCGATGCGTGACGTGCGCACCGATCGTTCTCGACAGCGGCCGTTTGCCGATGCTGGGTTGGTTCGGGACGTTGCGCCCAGGCCAGGGAGCTCCGCTCGTAGTGTATGGCGGAAGCCCACTGGGTTGCACGCAGCCGAGAATCCACAGTTCCCGTTCGGACCACGGCTGACCGAGGCGGAGCGTCTTGGATTGGTCGTGTGATTGGCGCTTGGCCATCGAGCGCGTGCGCAGCATACTGCGGTTGGCCGCGGCGGGCTGCGGGTTTTCATTCGAGGGGGCAAGGCAAGACGTGCGAGAGTTCGTTCGTGGGTCTGTGGTATTGGAGGGGGTGGTTTTGGGCGGCGACCGAGCTCTGGCGGAGCTGGCGCGGGTGGCTTCCCAATCGGTCGGGGTGCAGGTGCGTCTGTACCACTTGGACGACGTGCAGGGGCCGGACGGGTTCTACCTGCGGCGAAGTGACCGGCGTGCCCCCGACATGGTCCTGATCGATCTCGAATCACCGGGAGCGCCGGAGCCCGTGGTCAGCAAGGTGCGCGCTTGGGCTCGGCATTCGAACGTGCCCGTGCTCTTCCTGGACACGGCAGACGCCAAAGCGCACCCAGTCGCGCTGCTCTCCGACAATGAGCACTTCGTGGACAAGCGCCACCTGGAGGCACTGGTCGCCAGTGCGCAACTTCGCCGCCCCTCCGAAGTCGAGGGCTTGGCCCGGTCTGGCACGCCCAGAGCTGCCGAGCCAGGCATCTCCGAGGAGCAAGGGCTTCGCCAACTGGTGGCGGACGTGCGGGACACTGCGCGCAAGATATGTCAGCGTGTACCTGAAACGGTACGTGCGGACGTTGAAAGTGCTGCGATGGTCGGACTGATGGAAGCGGTGCGTCGTCTGGAGGATGCCGACCCGGCCTACTTCTTGAACTACCTGCGTGTTCGCGTTCGTGGGGCGATACGCGACGAGACACGTCGATTCGATCCCTTGTCCAGAAGTGCCCGGGAGCTGGTAACCCGCGTCGAGCGTGCCGCCGAAGAATACTTCAAGCGTCACGGCGAAGCGGCGGATGCTTCTGCGCTCGCAAACATGCTCGGCATCAGTGAAGATACTGCGTGGCATGCTTTGGAGCTGAGCGAGCTCTCCACCTTGCCCATCGATGACGACCTGGCGGGTCAGTCCGTGCGGACCGCTGAGGACATGTTCGTCGAGACCTACACGGCGACTGCCTTGCGCTGGGCGCTGAGTCGTTTGGAGGAACGAACGCGCCTGGTGCTGAGGCTGTGGTACAAGCGCGGGCTACCTGGGGCCGCGATTGCGCGGCGTTTGGGCATCAGCGAGTCACGCGTCCACCAACTGCGGGTCGAAGGCGAAGTGCGTCTCGCGAAGTTGCTCGCACGTCCACCGTCACTACGCAGAATGCGAACCGCGGACGTTGCCTTCGACTGGGACGAAGTGACAGCCGATACCGCGCGACCGCAGGAGTACTCCTCCTAGTTCGAGGCTACGTCACGTGTTCGGCACGCTCGACATCTGGCGTCGAAATGCCAGCCAACCTGCGGCACGCAGTGCCACCAGGCGCTGCGAATCGAGCGGGACGAACCAGACGAGGAGCTTCTGCTCGTCGGTCCTGTATTCCAATGTGGAGTACAGTGCAGCGTAGCTTTCCGCTGCGTCCATCGAGGACGCAACGGCGATCCCCAACACCCGCGGTGCTGTTCG
>JBNKZR010000057.1:0-25346 GCA_050301735.1 Polyangiaceae bacterium
CTCCCTTGAGCCGCACTTCCACGGTCTCCGCCGCCAGTTCGATGTCTGCGAACAATTGAGCCACCCCTTCGGGGTCGAGCACAGCCTCGTGCAAAGGTAGGAGCTCAAGCGTCTCAGAACTCGTCTCTTCTGCCGCTTGGACCTTCGCTTCGGCTTTGGTTCGGTTCATGTGCGGTCGTCCTCCGGGTTATCGGAGCGTGTCGTGTCGAAGGTTACCACTGTGGGGTGAAAGACCAAGGGTGTCTCGGCCTGTCGACCCCGCCTCGCGTAAAAGTCCTCCAGGTAAGAGCGCGGGGCAGCCTGCCCCTGCTTGTCGACCGCTCGTGGCGCCTGCTCGTGGTCCAATCCCAGAAACCTGCGCCGCGATACGCCGCTCATGGCGACCCCACCAAATCACGATTGAGACGGCGCAAGTCCTGGTTCAAGGCCGCCTGGGGTGCGTGACACTGAACGCAGCTCTGGCGCTCCGGATGACTCGTGCGCAGTCCAGGGTGCCCACTAACGCCGTGGCAGGAGTCACAGCGTTGACGCATCCACATCGAGTGGGGCATCACCGGGGGAGCCCCTTGCCAGGCACGAGTACCTTGGCCGCCGAACTCTACGGGGTCGAACTCACTGCTAGCCACCCGAGCGGCTGCGAAAACATCGGAACCTCGTTCGGCGCGTGCCGTCAACGCTCGCGATGTTGCGCTCTGCTCGACGTGACACTGCTGGCAACTAGAGAAGGCTGCGTGGCTCATCGCAGGAGCGATGAGATCGCCCACTTTGGCGCCCTGCTCGTGGCATACGTTGCAGTTTGGTACAGCGCGTTGATCGACGGGGTGTGGCACCACCGGAGGTGCACCATCGAAAGCGCGGCGCATCGCGCGACGGGTGAGCGCCTCGTCCCGATCGCCAGGTTGACGCTCGAACGGTTGCAGTACGTTTGGCAGTTGTGAGCGAAGTGTTGCGACCTCCGCCAGATACAGCGAACGCTCACCTTCTCTCGGTCCGCGTCGCAGCTCGGCATAGCTCCGCACGTCTTCGCTCACTGCGAGCTCTCCCGCCGGATCTGAGTAGCCGGAAGCGGTGGGAGGGGGGCGACGCACTTCCGCAAAAAAGCCCACGAAGGCCACCGCAACTAGCGCGGCACCGACCATCGTGAAGGTCCGTCCTCGTCGAGTGGTGGAGTCACGTGTCATCCTAGACCTTGCGAATGCGAGCAGCGCACTTCTTGTAGTCGGGCTGCTTCGAGAAGGGGTCGTGGGCGTCCAAGGTCAGGTCGTTGACGAGCAGACTTTCGTCGAAGAAGGGCACGAACACACTTCCCTGGGGAGGGGATCCTCGTCCATCGATCCAGATGGGCAGCCGCATTTTGCCTCGGCGTGTCTCCAGCTGAACGATGTCGCCGTCGTTGAGTCCGAGGCTTCGCGCGTCTTGTCGATGGACCTCCGCGTAGGCTCCCGGCATCGCTCCGCGCAGCTGCGGGATCCGCATCGTCATGGTGCCGCTGTGCCAGTGCTCGATCACCCGGCCCGTGCAGAGCCACAGCGGATACTCCGCGTCGGGCTTCTCCGGTGGCTCTTCGTAGGGGCGGGACCAGATCTGCGCTCGTCCGTCGTTGCTGCTGGAGTGGTAGAAGTCGATGCCCTTGCCCTTCTCCACGTAGGGGTCGTCGAACTCGGCGAAGCGGAAACGGGTCTCGCGCCACTTGCCGTCCTTCTCAACGACGGGCCAGCGTAGGCCGCGAGTGGCGACGTACTCATCGTAGGGAGCGAGGTCCTTGTGCTTGAGTCGGGTGAAGCGGCGGTACTCCTCGAACAGGTGCCGATCGACGTTGACGTCGTAGTAGTGACGCCACTCCCACACGGGCACCTCCTTCCCGTCCTTCTCCATGGCGAAGATGAAGCGCCCGTCTTTGTCGCGCATACCCTCGACGCCCTTGTCGAACAAGCGCCGGGCGACCGCGATCGTTTGCCACACGTCGTCGCGCGCTTCCCCGGGAGGCTCGACCATCTTGAACCACTGCTGGGTTCGTCGCTCCGAGTTGCCGTAGACACCGTTCTTCTCCACCCACATCGCGCTGGGCAAGATCAAGTCGGCATGCCGCGTGGTCGCCGTCGGGTACACATCCGAGACGATGAGGAACTTGTCGTCCAGCTGTCTGCTCGGGTGGAATAGCTCGTTGAGGTTCGGCAAGGTCTGGCCAGGGTTCGTGACCTGCACCCAGATCGTGCTGATGTCTCCCCCTTTGCTCGTGGGGGTCGAGAACTGACGCCACATCTTGACCGTGTGGTAGCCGGGTGTCGGATTGATGCGTCCGGAGGGCAGATTCCAGATCTCCTCCGCCTGTTTTCGGTGGGGCTCTTTTGCCACCAGGCGGCCGCCGGGTAAGGCGTGCGCCAGAGTACCCACCTCGCGAACGGTGCCACAGGCGGAGGGCTGTCCGGTGAGGCTCGTCGGTGCGTCCCCTGGTTTTCCGAAATGGCCACTGAGCAAGTGCAGGCCGTGGACCAAGTTGTTGATGGCGGTGCCGCGCGTGTGCTGGTTCATTCCCATGCACCACAGGCTCGTGATGCGGAGCTTCGGGTCGCCGAACAGGGTCGCCAGCATCTCCAGGTCCTCACGGCCTACGCCCGAGACCTCTTGCACGAATTCAGGTGTGTAGCGGGCCAAGCCCTGCTTGAACGCTTCGAAGTCGATGGCCTGCCCGAACAAGCTAGCTGGCTCACTGTCGGCGCGGAAAGCGCAGTGCTTTTCCACGAACTCTTTGGCGTAGGTGCCGCGCTCCAGGAGCAGTCGCATGATGCCGTTGGCGATGGCCAAATCGCTGTGCGGCTTGAACTCCAAGTAGTGGTCCGCGAAAGAACTCGTGCGGGTCCTGCGCGTGCCGATATCGATGAGCTTGACCTTCTGACCCCGAGAGCGGCGGTCGATCAAGCGTGAAAACAGCACCGGGTGCATCTCCGCTGGGTTGTTTCCCCATGTGATGCACACATCGCATTGATCGAGATCGTCGTAGCAGCCCGCGGGTTCGTCGACCCCGTAGGTGCTGAGAAACCCGGTGACGGCTGATGCCATGCACAGCCTGGCGTTTGGATCGATGTGATTGTTCGACAGGCCGCCTTTGATGAATTTTTGAGCGGCGTAGCCCTCGGGGATGGTCCATTGACCGCTTCCGTAGATGGCGAACCCCTTAGGGTCGGCCTGGATGCGCTGGGCGATGATGTCCAGCGCTTCGTCCCATGAGATGGTCTTGAAGCCGTCTCCATCTCGCAAGAGCGGTTGCTTCAATCGGTCTTGGCCGTACAGGGCCAGACCGACGTGATAGCCCTTCACACACAGCAGGCCGCGGTTGACTTCTGCCGCTTGGTCCCCCGCGATGGCCACCACCTTGCCGGACTTGACCCCCACCTGTACGTGACACCCGGTACCGCAGAAACGGCACGGAGCTTTGTCCCACTTGACTCCATCGCCTCCGGGCTTGGCCGCTGCCTGGCTCGCACCTGCTGCCGCCGCCGTCGCCATTGCCATGGCGCTGTCCTTGAGAAACCGCCGCCGCTCCATGATCGTCAAACTCCTGCGTCCTCGAAGTTGACGCCCAAAACGTCAACGAAACGGATGCCCTGAACATCCAACATGTCGTCCACCATCTGACGCCCCTCGCGCAGAGTGGTGGTTTCAAGTACGGCCGGCAGGCGCAGCCCATGAAGTTGCCCGATGGTCACTGACGGTCGCGAGCTCAGCCAACTGTGTGCGATGGCCTGCGACTCGGCGTCGGGTTCGAGAGTGATCAGGAGGGAACTGATTGGCATCTGCGCGCTCCGGTGTGCGCGTGCCGCGTAAGCAAGGTTCGGACCGTTGTGACTGAGCGCACCGTTCGCGAGGAGAACTTCAGGAGCCCTGAACACACACGTCCAATTGCCGCAGGGAGTGCACGCGTGGGAGAGAGTTGCGCAACTGTTGCGCAAGTGTATCGGCGCGCTTGGGGCGCTCGTTCCCAACGGCTACCTTTTTGCAGCACAACTCCGTCTTGCGGGCGGTCTATCGGCACGTCGGCTCGTGTGGTCCGGGTTCTGGCACGGGCGATGCTTAGGGGCGACGCGTGACTTGGGGACGAACCTTCACCCTGCTGCTCAGCGCGCAGCTTTGTGTGGCTTGCAGTCTGGGTCGGGCGCAGCCTGAGCGGGACGTACAGCCGTACACACCCCAGGCGAAGTACGTCAGTGTCGTGCACACCCCCGAAAGACTCGGCGCGATCGAGACGGGAGCGACGAACGCGATGGGTGAGCCAGTCAGCGTGCGTTGCGAGACCTGTCACGCTCTGCGCGAGGACGAAAATGCGCCGCGCTCCGCCCAGCAGCTGACCCGCTTTCACCAATCCCTGGTGCTCGACCACGGCAACTTGACGTGTTTGTCGTGTCATGCAGTGGGTCAGCCCCCGAAGCTGAAGCTCGCAGACGGCACGCAGCTGGATACACAAGACGCGATCCGCTTGTGCGCTCAGTGTCACGGAGTTCAGTACGACAACTACCAACATGGGGCGCACGGCGGGATGAACGGGTATTGGGACCTCAGTCGCGGGCCTCGCGTACGCAACCACTGCGTCGATTGCCATGCGCCTCACGCACCTGCCATCAAGCCCGTGCAGCCCAAGCCGCCACCGCGCGACCGCTTTTTCAACGCCGGAGCAGCTCATTGACACAGAAATCGAGACGACGCGCGCTCAAAGTCGTGGGGGCGACGTTGGGAGCCGCCGCCTTTGCCAAGGCGATGGAGCCCCTCGCGCAGCTCGAGGAGACCACGAGCGTCGATGAGTTCCTGCAGAAGCACTACAAGGAACTGAGCGCAGACGAGATGCACGACATCATCGCTCGCTTGGAGCAGGAGACGCGGGAGCGCTATGGGCGTGATGTTACCATCGAGGACGTGCGCCCAACGGACGGGGTGGAGTATGGCTACGCACTGAACTTGAGTTTGTGTATCGGCTGTCGAGCGTGCGCGGACGCCTGCCACCACGAGAACAACCACGACCGCCGCACGAATCAGAGCTACATCCGCGTTTTCGAAATGTCGCAAGGGAGCTTGGACTTCGACAACGGGAACGCTGCCTATGACCATCCCGTTCCGCAGCCGGGCAAGTACTACCTCCCTGTGCAATGTCAGCAATGCGACAACGCGCCTTGCGTGAAAGTATGCCCCGTACAAGCCACCTGGAAGGAACAGGATGGCATCGTAGTGGTGGACTACAATTGGTGCATCGGGTGTCGTTACTGCGAAGCTGCGTGCCCGTACCACGCACGGCGCTTCAACTGGAGTGCCCCCGAAATCCCCGCCGATGAGATCAATCCCGACCAAGCCTACTTGTCAAACCGGATACGGCCGCAGGGTGTCGTCGAGAAATGCACCTTCTGCCTGCATCGAACACGCCAGGGCAGGCTGCCCGCGTGCCTCGAGGCATGCCCCACCGGGGCTCGGGTCTTCGGCAACCTGCTCGATCCCAGCAGTGCCATTCGGTGGGTGCTGGAGAATAAGCGCATCTTTGTATTGAAGGAAGAGCTGGGTACCCGACCCCGCTTTTTCTATTTCTTCGACAAGTGAGCGCAATGTCAGAACCGCAGACTCCAAGTTACCTTCTCTTCCTGCGCCACTTGCTCAAAACGAGCACGACGGGTAGTGCGCGATTCTACGTCTTCGCAACAGCGCTGACCGCCGTTGCACTGGTGGGCGCCAACGCATGGGCCCACCAAGTCGCCAGTGGCATGGCCCTCACGGGCATGAGCGATCATGTCTCTTGGGGTTTGTACATCGCCAACTTCACGTTCATCGTAGGGCTCGCGGCGGGCGCCGTCATGATGGTCATACCGGCCTACCTCTACGATGACCGCGAGATGCATGACGTCGTCCTCGTCGGGGAGATCCTGGCGATTGCCTCCATCGCCATGTGCATCCTGTTCATCGTTGTGGACATGGGGCGTCCAGACAGGTTTTGGCACATCATTCCCGGTGTGGGTCGCTTCAACTGGCCCATCTCCATGCTGACTTGGGATGTCGTCGTATTGAACGGCTACCTGCTGCTGAATCTACACATCGCGGGTTACCTGCTCTACCAGCGCTTCCTAGGCAAGAAACCCCACAAGCGGTGGTACGTGCCCTTCGTCTTTCTCTCGATTGGCTGGGCCATCTCCATTCACAGCGTCACCGCCTTTCTCTACAGTGGTCTCGGCGGGCGCCCGTTCTGGAATTCCGCGTTGCTTGCGCCGCGTTTCATCGTCTCGGCGTTCGTGACTGGGCCGGCATTCGTCATCGTGCTGCTGCAGGGTTTGCGGCGTTTTGGTGGTGTGCGTGTTGGCGATGGCCCGCTCCAAACACTCAAGGGCGTGCTGCGGATCACCATCTTGGTGAACCTCTTCATGTTGGTGTCGGAGCTGTTCACCGCCTTCTATACCGGCGGGCAGCACAGTGCCGCCGTGCAGTACCTCTTCTTTGGTTCCCACGGCAAGAGCGGGCTGGTTCCTTGGATGTGGACGTCGGTTGCCTTGAATCTGCTCTCTGCGGCGCTGCTCTTCGTTCCGCGCAATGTCCCGGGAAATCTGCGCTGGCTCAATTCGGCCTGCGTCTGCGCGTTCGCCGGCGTTTGGATAGAAAAGGGCATGGGGTTGATCGTACCGGGATTCATCCCGAGCACTCTGCACGAACTCGTGGAGTACTCTCCCAGTCTGACGGAGTGGAAAATCACCATCGGAATTTGGGCATTCGGGATTCTCGCCGTCGCCGTGGGACTCAAAGTGGCGCGGCCGGTGTTGACGCAGGAGCTCACGCCCGCTTCGATCCGTCCGCCGCCGGCAGAGTGATGCCGTGCTCTGAGTCTGAGATATTCAGCCTGGGTTTCTTGGCTGGCGTTCCATTGAGAGGACAACCGACTTCCGGGGCTGCACTCGCGTGGCGGGGCCAGCGCTGACCGCGGGCCCCCAATGGGCCCGTGGTCAGTCGTCACTCATTCCGCTAGATCGAAGATCTCCACGCCGCGCGTGCCGAGTGCGCAGTACGCTTTCTCTTCGGCCACTTCGAGCGCCGAACAGGCGTAACCCGGCATTTCGTGGCGCGAGACGCGCGGCGACATCGCGTCGACGGTGTCGAGCACGAGCATCTGGCCCGCGCTGGCGTCGAACGCGCGCCGTCCACGCGCACGCAGACCACCGGTGCCGTACGGAGAGTACAGCTCTTCTTCCAGCGGCATGTTGGCGATCTCCTGGAATTCCGCGTCGGCTGTGGTGCGGTACGCCTTCATGCGTTTGGGCAGCACACCTGTAGCGGGTTCTTCGGGATCGGGCACCAGCTGCTGAGCGATGAAGACGCGCTCGTCGCTGACGGCAACAGCAGTCGTTCGCCAATCGTCGTCGATGAGTACGCTGCTCAGGCGGCGGGCCTTGTCGTCCTCGAGCGACAGGGAATTGAGGGTGCGCTGGAAAACGTTGCACTCTCCCAAGCTCTCGTCGAAGTAGGCGTAGGGGCTCTGCTGGTAACAGGCGTCGAAGTCTTCCGTGGGGATGACGTCGCGGACGTAGTCGAGCGTGATGATCTGGTTGTCGTCGGCGTCGAAGTGAACGACGCTGCCCGGGATGTTGATGGGCTCGAGCAGTTGAGGGTTCTCTGGGTCGCTCACGTCGATGCGGTCGAGGTAGTACTTGACGCGACCTGCGTAGTCGACGACCTCATAGTGTTGACTCGCAATGATGTCACCCGAGACCAGCGCATTGCCGTAGCCTCGCGGGTACCCGTAGTAGTAATAGGGATAGTAGTACGGGTAGTAGTACCCACCCCACCAGCCCCAATACATGTCAATGGCGCAGTAGGGTATCGGCATGCCCCAGCCGTAGTCGGCAAGCAACCGCGGCACGTCGAAGGTGCTCGCGAGTACAGGCGCATCTGGAGTGCGCAGGTCGATGATGTCGTAGGAAAACTGGGGTACCTGGCTGATCAGCGGTTGCGGCGAACCGTTGGGGTTCGGCATGGCCACCTGCACCAGACGGGTGCGACCGATCAACAGCGCATTGTCAGTCTGTGTGATGGATCCGATGTACTCGTTGCTCAGCGCCGTGTTCGTCGTGAACTTGCCGATGGCTTCGGGATTCTCGCCGTCGGTCATGTCCACGATGTAGAAGGTCAGTTGTTTCTCGTAGACGTAGGTGCCTTCGTCGTCGCGGTACGTGTACTCGAAGCGTGGCACGTAGGCGTAGTTCCCACGCACGAAGACTTGACCCGTCCAGCGGGTGGAGCCGCTGCAGGTGTACTCATTTTCTCCGAACAGCTCGCTCAGGTTCACTTCTGCCAATGGCTGGGCGAAGCTGGCGTCTTCGATGGGAGTCATGTCCAGGATGGTTCGGTTCGTGTACCAATCGGCCCCGAAGCGCATCAGGGAGTCGTTGACGACGCGCGTGCTCGAGATGTTGCGCGCGATGTCCACGTAGTCCAGATCGATGGGTTCGTCGCGATCTTCGATGTCGAAGCTCTGCACGGTGTTGTCCGAGATCGAGAACAACGACTCCCCATGGTAGAAGGCACGGCGCGCGCGACCAATGGACGCGGCGACGCCGCGGATGTTCAGCGCGTCTTCGGTGTAGTCGACTAGCTGAATGCCACTCAGATGTTCCGCCTGGCAGCCGAGTTCATCGTACTCGTAGCCGCTGAACGGTACGACGATGAGCCCCAGCTCCGACAGCAGGCGGAAGGACTTGTGGATACGGTCTTGGTCTTCGGCAAAGCTGCCCCAATCCCCGCCGAAGTTGACTCGCTCCAACATGACGGGCGCTTCCATGTCCGAGACGTCGAAGAGCGAGACGTGGAGAGCTCCGTCTTCGTTCGTTTGGTCAAAACCGATGGCGTACACGCGGTCACCGCGAGGCTCCATGTGATAGATGGATCCGGGGACTTCGATGTCGCCCATCTGTTGCGGGTTGGCTGGATTGGAGAGGTCGAAGGTGAAGAGCGGGTCCGTGCGTTGTACGGTGACGGCGTACGCACGCTCACCGTCGAATCGAACGCTCTGCAAGTTCTCTCGCTCGGGCAACGTCATCGTCAATGACCCCAGCGGGGAAAGGTCGAAAGAGGAGTTGATTTGGAATGTCTCGACCACAGGTGGATTGGTCGAGCCCCAGCCACCCGGTTGGCTGATCACTCGTAACACTCCGTCGTACTCATCCATCTGCCAGCGGTTGCTCACCTGCCCGCCCAAATCGACCTTGGCGCCTTCGGCCAAGTATCCCGAGGGGTCCGAGATGTCGACGACCGTGATCGAACCTGTCTGCTGTCGGCCGGCTTCGTACGTACGCCACTCCCAGCCGGACACGTAGATCCGGTCTTCGGAGACCGAGATCGTGCGGTCACCGGTGTACGTTTCCGGCGGCGAGAGCAGCTGCAGCTGGTCGATCTGTTCAGTCTCGGTGGGGTCGCTGACGTCGAAGGAGGTGACGGTGGTGTTGGGCGTCGGCTCACATCGCCAACAGCCAGACCACTGTTCGGTGACGAGGTACATGACGTCGCCGACTCGCCGCGAATCGGTGATGCGACCAGGTACGGTGAACTCGCCGAGTACGCGGATGTCGCGGGGGCTGCTCGTGTCGAGAGCCTGCACGCGACTGCTCATTTGCCAGCGATACGTGCCTAGCTCCTCATCGTAGACGTAGGTCTGCGAGTCGTTGAACAAGACGAGGGCAACGTCGTCTTGGAGGTACATCTCGAAGGGGGTTGCCAGCGTTCGATACAGCCCGAGTTGCGTCAGGTCCGTCGGGTCGCTGATGTCTATCAGCGTCAACCCGTTGTACGTGGACAGCGCGTAGAGGGTATCCCCGCTGATCTGCAGGATGTCTGCTTCGGCGATGGTTCTAGCCGGGTCAACATCGGGTGCTGGCTCTGGAGTTGGGCTCGCAACTGGATCGACGGGAGCCATCGCAGGGGCGTCAGTGGCGCCATCGGCCCCACTGGCGTCCCCTACGGCGGCACTGGGGGCTTCGCCCGCAAAACCACCTCCGACCGGCGAGGTGACGGCGGTGGTTCCGCCGCCAGCAGTGGATAGTTCCGAAATGAACTCCGTTTCACCATCACCGGGCTCGGTGGGTAGGTCAGGATCCGCCTCGGGCTCCGGCTCTGGTTGCACTGAAGTGGACGGTTCTTCGGTGTCCGTTTGCGACGGGGGATCCGAGTCGGTTTCCCCAGCCGGCGAGGGCTCTCGTCCATCAGTGCTCTGCTCGTCGGCGTCGGTATCGCCAGTGCCGTCCGTGGCAGCTTCATCGGTGTCGGTTGTTTCGGCGCTTTCTGCGGGACCAGCGTCGGGTGCCGTGTCGGTAAGGTTGTCATCCGGCGCGGATGAGCCCGAATCGTCCCCGCAAGCGAAAGCGCTGAGGGCTAACACGGAGGCTAGAATTGAAGAAGTCAGGCGATTGACGGACATGGTTTACTCCAGGACAGGGGCCGACGAATCGACACGTTGCAGCCTATTTTCCTGGAGCCCACACGCAAGCGCTTCTCCCGGAGCTCGCAATCTTTCCGTATTCAACCCGTATACACCGCGATCCGGTTCGACTCGCTCGCGTGGCAGAACTGGGGCTCGATCGTGGAGCGAACCCTCGAGCGAGTACGCTTGGTGCATGGGCGCAGTGCCTCTACACCCGCCCCGTGCTCTTGGCGTGTGATTGCCTGGAGAGAGCGACGCTCGAGCCCCGCGGGAGTCGGAGAATCCCGTTCCGAGCGCGCACGCCGGGCTCGGGTCGCGTTCTCTGAGATTCTTCCATTTCGATATGTAGTAATTCGAAGATGAATGATTACGGATAATTGGGGGTGTATGCGTTCACAGCTGAGAACGCTTTGATCGGTTCGGGACTGGATCGCGCCAGCGCCGACCCGCATGCTGTCGAGTACATGGACCAGCGCCCCTCAGTCCAAGACTACACCGACTATCGCGGCTACTTGCGCGACATGGTGCAGCACTTGAAAGCGACGACGCGGAGCTTCAGCTACCGCGCGTTTGCGAAGCGGGGAGGCTTCTCGTCAGTTGGGTATCTCAAGCACGTCATCGACGGCGAGCGCAATCTGTCGATGGCATCCGTGGCGAAGGTCGCCAAGGGCTTGGGGCTCTCCGAACAAGAGGCGTCGGCCTTCGAGCTTCTGGTGATGTTGCACCAGGCTCCGACAGACGAAGCCAAGACGCGTCTGCTACGACGTCTGAGGGCGACAAAACTCCGACGGCAGTTGAAGGAAGACGAGTTCGAGTTGTACTCCAGCTGGTGGGTGGTACCCATCCGTGAACTCCTGACGATGGCCGACGCTCCTCGGTCAGACGCGGAAATCGCGCAGCGTCTTTTTCCGACGATCAAGCGCAGTGAAGTCAAGCGCGCGCTGTCGCTGCTCGAACGCCTGGGCTTGATTGAACGCAACGCCGAGGGTGGGCTCACCGTGCGGCGGGGTACTCTCGAGACGGCGGCCAGCGTGAAGTCCTTGGCCGTACGCAATTATCACCGAGACATGCTGCAGCGGGCGATGGAGGCACTGGAGTCCGTGCCGACGGACGAACGCAACGTGACGTCACTCACCGTAAAGTTGACGCCGAGCGACTACCAGGCCGTGTGTCAGAAATTCAGTGAAACCCAGGATGAGATACTCAGCCTGTTGGATGCTTCAGACCCCAATGCCTCAGAAGCCGACGTGTACAACATCGCGTGTAGCGTCGTGCCGGTGACGCGGAGGACCGAAAAATGAGGAAATGGTGCATAGGCGCCGGCTGCCTGCTGCTCTCGTGTGCGGCAGACGGAACCAAAACCGGAAACGGCATCACGATGGAGTTCGCAACGACGAGCGAGGGGCTGCACTTGGCAGAACCAGACGCTGGGGCGGCGGATGCCGATGCGGGACTGGGCCTCCCCGACGGACTCCGCACGACGGACGCCGCTGACAGCGTCTTCAGCATCACTGAGGCGCACATGGCTGTGACCGAGATCGAGCTTCGGCAAGACGGTGGCATCAACTGCGCGACGGTCGTGGACCAATCAGGTTTGGACTGCGATGAAGACCGGCTGCGCTTGCGTGTCGATTTCGATGTCGACTTGTTGGCGGGGCGCACAGCGCCAGACCTGCGCGACTTCGACTTGCCGGCGGGCATCTATCAGCGCGTAGAAGTGACCATTGACGATCTCGAGGATGACGCCGCCTTCGGGGACAGCACGTTCTTCGTCAACGGCGAGTTCTCGTACGAGGGTGACGTGGTGAGCTTCGAGCTTTCGTTGGCTCGCACGGAGACACTGCGGTTCGAGGGTTCCACGGGTGTTCTGGTAGAGCCAGGTGAGAACCTGGTTGCACGGCTTGACGTGAGCGAATGGTTTCGCTCGCTGCCGATCACCGAGTGCGTGGACTCGGGAGAACTCGAGATCGACGACGGACACCTCGTGATTGCCGACTCCGGCGGGTGCAGCGAACTCGAGAATGCGTTCGTGGAAGCCCTACGAGCTTCGACGGCATTGGAGCAGCGCCGCTAGGTTCTGCGACCTGACATCAACGTTCATTTCACGGCGCTCTTCGGAGCACCCAGTCGAGCTGCGCCCACCATCGGGCGTAGCGCCGAAAAAGACCGCCAACAAACCAAAAGGGAAACCCATGAGATATCGCAATTGCCTACGACCCGTATCACTTCTTCTCGCACTTCCTGCCTTCGCTGCCTGTGGTCAGGCTGCTGACGAACAACCAGGCTACGCAACGGTAACGATGGCGCTCACCGTCCAAGCTGAGGAGACGCCAGACGGTTTGCTCGTCGAAGAAGCAGGCGGTGGTGAGCTGGTGCTGGACAACGCCTTGGCGTTCGTTCGAGACATCGAGTTCGACCTACCCGATGGGGTGAGTTGCAGCGAAGATGACGACTTCGATGGCGAGTGTGACGAAGATAGCGACAAGATTGTCGTCACGGGGCCTTGGCTCGTCGACTTGATGACGGGCACGGCGACGCCGCCGATGGACGACATTCGAATTCCGGCGGGTCGCTACAAGAGAATGGATGTTCGTTTCGACGATGCTGAGCCGGCGCAGGCCCCTGGGCTCGAGATTCCTCCCGAGTTGGAAGGCGCGACGATGATCGCCGACGGTACGACCTCGACAGGAGACGCCGAGCGCTTCCAGTTGCGGTTGAAGCTCAACGAGGACGCGCGCTTTGAAACCGAAGACGGCATCGACGTGGACGAAACTGGGACTCAGGCGATGCTGCTGGAGCTGGACGCAAGCTCTTGGTTCGCCTCCGTCAACTTGAGCGACTGCGTCGAAGACGGCGACCTGGCGATCGAGGATGGCGTGCTGACGATCGACGATGAGGACGGCAGCTGCAGCGACATCGAGAACGATCTCAAGCGCGCGATCAAAGAATCGGGTCAGTTCGACAAGTGAGTCGCCGCGGTGCTCGTGGCGGCGTCGCGACTCAGGTTCGCTCGCCGCCGAAAAGCATCCACGCGCCCAAGACGACGAGCAGCCCACCCGCGACCTTGTTCAGCACCGGAGGGGAGATGTAGCGCGCGACGAAATCGGCGCTGAACACGGCAATCAGGCTGGTCGTCACCAACGCTGCAGCCGATCCGACGAATACGGCTGCTCGTGAGCTCGTGCCGCTGGCGAGTGCGAAGGTAGCGACCTGGGTCTTGTCGCCCAATTCGGCGATGAACACGGCACTGAAGGAGGTCAAGGAGAGCTTCCAATCCATGGCTGGGTTCTAGCACGCTGATCGGGAGCTATTCATCGGTCTGGCTCGCGAGGCATTCTCCTTCCCCTTGAAAGTGCCCCTGGGTCGTCAGCTGGGCGATGACGTACTGATACATGCTGTCGAGAGGTTGGAGCGGGGAGCCCCCGAGGCTGTACTCTTCCCCCAACAAGGCCGAAGGGGGGATCTTCTTCAGTTCGTCAGCCGTGACCGTGCCGTTGAGGTCCAGATCGGCGTCAGCCCACCACTGGGCCAGACGCCGGATGCTGCCTTCACTGCCTTCGGGGAAACCATTGAAGAAGAGGTGATCGCCGTGAATGGTGATCGACGCCGTCTGGCTGCCTCCAACGGGGACGGTGACACCGGGCACCCCATCGATCTCGCAAGGGCCGAACGCCGTTCCAGCGGCGGCACCAAAGACGAAGTGGACCTCCGTGTTTGCATAGCAGAGGTCTCCGCGCTGGTTCTCTCCAACGTTTTCCGTGTCGTCGGGTAGGTTGGCGAGTTCCGTTGGTGGGCACGAGCGCCCGTCGGGATTGGAGAGAGTGCCCTCGACGAAATACGTCCAGCCACTTTCGACCAGGGTGTCGAAGTCGTCGCGTTCGACGCTGTCGTGTCGCCGGGGGTCACCCTCAACGCCCGTTTCGTAGCCGAACTCCCAGCGGCCCGGACGAAGTTCTTCGAAGCTCCACAGTTCCAGACCACTGGATGGGACTTTGGCTAGGTCGACGACGTGGAACGCAGGATCCTCGGCTTCCACTTTCGAGTTGGTTGACAGTTGCAGATGAACGTTTCCAACGGTTACCAAGTACTTGCCGAATTCGATGCTCCATCCGTCGCGGACATCCTGGTTGTCGTCTCCTGGCTCGAGGCCTTCGACGATCGTTGCTTCGGCGTCTAGCCGGACGCTCAGGGAGCCTGGCTCGGTATTCGAGTCGTCCGAGCAAGCAACCAGAAGTAGCGCGAGGACGAATGATTGGGCTCGTTGTTCTTGCATGCTGGTCGCTCCTTTGTGGTCCTCGAGGTCACGGCGCGAAACCCCACTCGAAGTTGGGGCGTTCCCCCGCCTCGAGTTCCAAGCGCAGTTGGTCGTAGACGGGCCCAGGCTCCTCGAGCAGTACTTCTGCCGAGCAAGGTGCTTCGCCTTCGCAGGGCAGTTCGGCGAAGTAAGGCGTGAAGTCGAGGCGCTGCAACCATCGAGAAGGGTCGAAGCGCAGCAGCAGCCCGCGCTCGTCGCCATCGACCTCGTGTTCGAAGGACTCGCTGAGACTCTTCCGAATCATGGGCACCCCCCGTTCGCCATTCGGACCTTGCGCGATGGCGATGCGCACGACGAATTGGAGTTCTGACGCTCCTGACGTGGCAGTGCCTTCGAGCAAAAACGATGCGCCGCCGAGGTCTTCGGCTGCCGCGAGTATGATTGGCTCAGCGCTCGTCAAGGCGGAGCTGATCCCCAAATCGTACATCCAAGACCGCACGGGCCCACTCACTCCAACCAGATCACCGGCACGTTGCTCGGTCTCGTCGAGGGTGTCTACCGTCGTGCTGTCTAGCCATTCCAAGCGTGCGGTGTCGCAGAAGTCGCCAGCCTGCATACCGGCGCAAAGGTAGAGCGGGCCGAAGGCCAACTCAGCGCGCGTCAACGTCAGCGCTACACCGTTTGCAGACAACACTGGCTGCGAAACGTCGCTACCAGCGAGGTACAGTGGCACCTCGACTCGTTCTTGACCCGTTTCTCCGCCACAAGTACAAGCGAGCAAAGCGAAAACGACCCGGGTACGGCGCAGAGAGTTACGTGTCATAGCGTCACTCCGAGAGATACCAGCCACGAAAGAGGTGCCCCCGCTGAGAAGTGCCGTGCCGGAGTCCGAGGGCGCACGCCGTCGTTTGGGTTCCAGTCGGACGCGTAGCTGTATTCGACCGCGGCGTACTCGCTATCGAGCAGGTTGAAGAGCTCGAAGTTGAGCTCGGCAGGACCCCACCAGAGTCCGGCTGCGGCGTCGAGCAGCAGCACGGGCTTGGCCCATTCGCCGTAGGGCAGTGGGCGCGACGACAAGTAGGACAAGCCGCTGCCGAGGTGTGCTCCCAGTGGGCCGCCAGACACGTCCGCAACGATCACCCGTCGGGCGCCCACGTCGGCTCGAATCACGACGGGAGGAACGAAAGGCAGGGCTTGCCCTTTTTCGAACGGGGGTTGTGGCTCTTCAGTCGTCGCCGGCGGTGGCTCCAACAACGTAGCGCGCACGTACGTCAGCGACAGCGCGCTGGTCAGCCAGGGCGCGGCTTTGGCGTAGGCGTATGCGACGAATCCGACGCGTCGCGTTGCGCCGGTGCGCTCCAAACGACCCTCTGACGCGTCGAAAGCCACGTCGTCTGATAGTTCGGTAGCGTACCCCCCTAGTGCCAGATGGAGGCGCTCCTGCCAGTCGATGTGGGCACCCACGTCTGCTGAACGCACTTTGGTGAAGGGTGCTCGTTCTCCGTCTTCCAGCTGGCGTGCCTGGGGCGAACGATACCCCTCCCCATATGCTGCCAACAGAGAGACGGCCTCTGCAGGATGGACCTCGAGGCTTGCGCGAGGCCCCCAGGCGAGGCCAAGGGCACTTCGGCGAAAGCCGCGCACGAAGCTGTCCTGTGGGCGGGACAATTCTGCAAAATTGCCGAGGCGATCGTCGACCTCGTAGCTCAAGACGTCACCACGCATTCCGAAGCGAGCATGCGCGTACTTGGTCAGCACCCAGTCGAGGTCGCCCCACAAGCCGATGTCCATGCCGCGGATGTTCGCATCGACACGTTCGTCCCAGGTCTCGTTTCTTCCGGCTTCGATCAGGTTCTGGGATTGCTCGATGTCGTCCATGCGAGCATCGGCGCCGACTTCGAGCGTGCCGTGAGCCCACGTTCGTGGGCGGAAGCGCCGACTGCGATAGCGCGCGGTGAGCCCAGCCGACAACGTGCGATTGCGTTGCTCGATCAAATCTCCCCGGCCGGCAACACCGGCGAGAGTGCGGGACTGTTCGACGAAGCCCGTGAAGTTCTCCTGCAATCGGAAGTTGTCAGCGCCAACCCAGAAGCCCAGTGTACTGTTGTCGCGCTGCTTGCCCGTGGTATCAGTGAAGACGCCAGTGAGAATGCGTCCTGTTGCTGCGTTTTGAGCTCGTGCGGTGGGGAGGTCGTAGGTGCACGAGAAGCAGACCCGACCTGACTCCACGTCGTCGCGGCGCAGCACTCCAGCGAGGTCGGAGCGGGCCGCATGCACGATACCGATCGCTCGGACGATTCGGTCGCCTGTGCCGAAGCGCTGCTGAAAGACGCCGCTGGCCGCGCTGCCGGCGCGATTCTGCCCAAAACCGCTGGTCGAGAGTAGCTGCACGGCACCGAACGTCTCCTCGGCCGCGTCGGGAGGCGCCCAGACACCGAGCAGGCGTGTCGTATCGAACGCTCCGTAGCCACCCTTGACGTGAACGCCGCGTCGTTCTGGCTCCACGCCCAGGGAGACGTCAATCGAGCCGGCGACGGCGAAGTCACCCTGCCTTGGGTCGCTCACTCCTTCGCTCACCTGCAGTTCGGAGACGGCCTCGCCAATCAGGAAGCTCAGGTCCGCGTAACCTTGGCCGTGAATGTGCGATGGTAGGTTTACGGGAAGACCACCGACGCGGAATTCGATGTCTTGGCCGTGGTCTGCATCGAAGCCTCGCAACATGTAGCGGTGTGCGACGGCTGGTCCTTCAGCGCGTGCGATGTACACCCCTGGAGCAGAGCGAAGCATCTCTGCCCCCTCCTGGCGCGGAGCAGCAGCGAGGACGTCGCGGGTGACGCGGAAGTCGCTTGCCGAGCGATTCTCGGTTCGCGGCTGACGCTTGCCATGTACCGTGACGTCGACCGCATCGTGGGCGTGGGAATGCGCTGGCGTTTCTGGCGGCGGTGTGGCCTCGACCGCCGGCGCCGGTGGGAGCTCTGGTGGGATGAAGTCGAAAGGAACGCGGATTCGACTCGCCACCGGTATGCCAGCGCGCGTGGCTGGAGCGAAACGCCACACTTGTATGGCCGCCAGCGCGGAGGCGTCGAACTCCGCCCCGGCAGACAAAGCAACGGAAATGTCGCTTGGCTTTCCGTCCCTGCCGACGGTGACGAGCAGCTCGACGTGCGCCTGTCGCCGAGTCTCGAGCAGCGAGGCTGGGTAGGTTGGCGGTGTTCCCTCGATGACCTGCGGCGGGACGATCCTTGCTGAGTCGGGCTCGTCGTCGCCGGACCCGTCGTGCGCTCCGGGGTCGTTGGCCCCGTCGCTTTCACGCTCTGCCTCAGAGCTCTCTGCTCTGGCGTCGGTCTTGCTCTCGTCTTCGGCTGCCGCTGGCGCCGTCTGCTGGGATGGCGCCTCTGGCGGCGGCTGTGCTTGCGCCTCTGGTGGCGGCTGTGCTTGCGCCGCACCGGGGTACAGCAGACCCGCGCCCAGAAGGATTGCCCTTCCGATTCGACATCTGCTGTCGCTGCCTGAGGTACGCTCGGATGACACGGGAACCTCCGCCCAATAGGCAAGCCGGATGCGAATTGCAACTGTATTGCATCTGCAATCGATCCGCGTAGCCGAACCGACGGCTCGCGAAGCCGATTCATGCTGCACGCCGATTGCTGCGCTCGTGGCTCGCGAACCTGTCGTGTCAGCGAGGCGCTCACGCGCCAGGCCTTTCGAAAGCCGATGCTCAGGTTGGTCCGCTCTGGAGGGCTTCCAGCGCGCGGACGCAGCGGCGCTCGGATGACACGCGCCACGCTGGGCAAACGCGCGAAACCAACGTCATTCGACGTCCGGCAAACCGCCCAGCACCTGCTTCAGGCCGTTCACCGCCTCTGCCTCGACGACAAACGATGGTCCGCGAGACCAGTGACCAGCCGCCGTACGGAACCATGCCTGACAGACCAAGTGACCGTTGAGGAGCCAACCCGACCACTGAACGATTGAGCCTTCCTCAGTGGTGCGGTGGCTGAGGATCGTGCATGCTCCGCGAGCGACGGCGCGCTCCATCTCTGCGTGGGCCTGGTCGCTCGGCGATACGGCGACGTCGGCGGCTCGGTGCGTTCCGGACACCATCGTCCCGCTATCGCGATCCCCCGCCATCAGAGCTTGCATTGCGTCGCGGGTTGCCGGGATCGTATTGCGCTTCTGTTCCGCCATGGTCGCAGCTAGTCATGCCCTGAGACGAGGCGCAAGAGCCCAAAGTTGTCCAGAGCCTGCGATGGTTCAGGAAGGTGCGCCCTTCGGTCTGAAGGGTCTTGAGCGAGGAGGGCCAGCCATATGAAACACCTGAACAAAGACTGTGCCGGCGTGCCGAGTTACCGGCGACCGACATGCGCTCTGCCTCTTCGAGGTTACCCCTGCTGAGCTCGCGGCGTTGGGAGTGGAAAGTTGCGATTGCCCGAGATACTCGTTTCTGGGGGACAAACCGGTGCCGACCGAGCCGCCCTCGTCGTTGCACGTCAAGTTGGTGCAAGGGCTGGTGGCTGGGTACCACGTGGCCGTTGGGCGGAAGATGGCCCGATCGAAGCGGGCTATGTCGAACTGAAAGAGACAGCGTCCGAAGACCCGGCGGACCGAACGTACTTGAACGTGCGAGATAGTGACGCGACCCTCGTCTTGACTCTGGGTGCGGCTTGCGGCGGAACAGCGTGGACCATGCGTTGCATCGAAGAGCTTGGCAAAGCTCATCTTCATGTCGACCTCGAGCGTGTGGCCCACCCATCTGCTGTCGAGTGTGTCACGTCGTGGCTGAGGTGGACGTCCCCCGTGGCCCTCAACGTTGCGGGGCTCCGGGAGAGTGAGGCTCCCGGTATCTTCGATGCGACTCGGAGTTTGCTGCTGGACGTCTTCTCCGGGCTGGATGCCGCGGTGTGAAGTTCGCCATGGGGATGTGCTCTGGCGAGAGTCCGCTAGTCGACGGCAGTTCGGCCGCGTCGAATTGCCGTAAATCCGAAGCGTGCACGAACGTGGTCGACGGCACTCGACGGTGACGGCGAGCCCTCTCCAAAGGGTAGCTCCAGCTGCGGGTCTGGCCCCACGAGATTCGAAAGTGCGACACCAAGCAGGCGAATCGACATGCGGCGCCTCCAAGCACGGCGCAGCAACTCGCGGGCGCTGCCCATCACCGTGCAGTCTTCAGACGTTGGCAGCGTGGTCAGTGAACGCTGAACGGTCACGAAGTCTCGATATCGAAGCTTGAGCGTGACCGTGCGACCGCGAACGCCTCGCTTTCGCGCGCGCCAACACACTCGTTCCACCAGTGACAGCAGGCGCTGCGCGACCTCGAGTTCATCGCTCAGATCGGCGGCGAAGGTGCGCTCGTTGGAGATGGAACCCAGCGTAGAGCCTGCGGGGTCGTGCTCCTGAAACGCCGGGCGGTCTCGACTCAATCCTGGTGCTTCGCCTTCGAATGCTCGCAGCACCGCCGTTCGGAGCGCGGCCACTCCGCGAACGGCCCTCGTTGGTGGTAGCGAGAGCAAGTCTTCGATCGAGTACAGACCCATCGTCGCGAGGCGGAGCTCCGCCTTCGGTCCGACTCCGGGAAACCGCCGCAGCGGTAGTGCTCCCAACCAAGCTCGCTCTTCGCCTGCTGGCACGAGAACGACACCTGAGCCGAGATGCCGCCCGTCGTCCATCGCCAAGGCTTGGTTGGGTTTGGCCAGCCCACTAGCGATCTTTGCGACTGGTTTTGTGCACCCGATGCCAGCACTCGCCGGCAGCCCCACCTCGTCGTGAATCGCAGCCCGCACCTGGTGCAGCGCGCGTCGTAGCGCCGCGTCGTCATCGCTGTCGTCAGGATGTCGGTACAGTCGCTCGCAGCCGTGAAAGTCCAGATAGAACTCGTCGATGCTCGCCGTCTGAACAGCTGGTGTGAAGCGCCGCAGCAAGTCGCGTACTCGTTTGGCGTAGGGTCCGTACGTGTCCGGGCGTGGGGGGAGGCACACCGCATGAGGGGCCAGACGGTGTGCCTCGGTCATCGACATTCCGGACCGCACGCCCAACGGACGCACCTCGTAGCTTGCTGCCAGCACCACGCCTCGTTGGCCGGGCCGCGCCCCGACGATGACGGGGCGCCCCATCAACGACGGGTTGAGCAAGCGCTCGACCGACACGAAGAAGGTATCGAGGTCGAGACAGCAAATCCGGGGCCGGCGCATTGGAGCTAAACAAGTGTACAGTATTCGGGCCGTCCCAGGAAGAAGCCTAGAAGCCAATGGCATCAAGCCGTTGCCGCCGCCCACAGCTGGGGCCAAGGAGGCGGTGGGACCGGGTTCTGAACGGCCATGACGGTTTTGACGGGGCGCCGCGTGTTCGGAACGCTTCTGGTTTCGATGTTGGTGGCTTCGGCGGCGGCCGCGCACGCGTCACAGCCCGTCGAGTCCCCGTGGTCAGTCGCATTTCCCCGAATTGAGGCGGCGATTGCCGCAGGCGAACCGCTGGCGATTCAGGTCCTCGTGCCGCTGTGTTCGAACGAGCAGGTCCACTGCGGCAGCCGCTGGGCTGGCCAGCCAGCGTCGCTGCGCGCCAACCTGTATTGGGGTGCTGCTTTCGGAGCGCGGCGCTTCTTCGATGACGAGCGCAACGGTTGGGAGAGGGTGGCCAATGAAACGGGAGAGCGGCCTTGGCTGGCTCGCGCCGTCTACCGACGGTGGGTAGACGGCGACGCTTGGGGCCGCCAAGCTCGAGTCGAACAGCTCGCAGTGCTCGACGCGGTGCACGGCAGTGACATCGATCAGGCGGTGAGCACGCTCTACGAAAGCGCGGCGAACGGCGCACAGGTAGAGTTCGCGGATGGCGGGCGAGAGCGAACGGTCCGTATCCTTGCGATTGGGTACTCCGGACACAATCGGCTCATGGATGGCATCGCCCCCGTTCCCGCACGCGAAGCGAGCTCGCGTGCATTGCCCGCTTTTGTGCTAGCCTGCCAGAGCGAAAAGTACTTTGGTACGAGTCTGAGACACGCGAGTGCCGGCACATTGCTTATGACGCGGACCAACATGGCGCCAGAGGGGTACGTACTGCACGGTCTGCTCGAGGCATTGGGCGATAACCTGAGCTTGTTGCGAGTGCGTCGACGTGTGGTTCACGCCTACGCCAGCTGGCAGCGTATCGACCCGCGCGCAGCAGACTGGACCTTCGCCCCGGTGCACGACGACTAGCGTTCCAAGCCGGACGTGATAGCACCGGAACGGCTCACTGCGAGGGGACAAGCGAAGGGGCCGAATGTCGTGCAACGTCGTTCGCCACAGACCGGATGCAGTGATTAGATAGATTTCGCCCGCGGGCACGTAGAAACTGTGTGCCGCTCATGGGGCCCACGCTTCAGGTTCACGGAGTCTTTCGGCCTGAGGCAGTGCACGCCGGTGCGCGTGTGTGCGACCCCACGTACACTCGTTAACCTCATGGGCGTCAGATTCCCGGTTTGTGCCAGGATTGGAAAGCTCGCCGGGCATCAGTTCAACACTCCACTGGATTGGCATGTGTTTCAAAATTGCAGTAGTTTCAATCCTCTGGGCTTGGCTTCCGTGGTTCGAGCCCTCGAAGGATCCCGTGTTCTCTTGCAATTGGACGTGAGCTCGAAATTGGTGACAAGTCTGGTTGGCATGAGCAGTGGTCGTTGGTCGCGTCGGGGAGCGACCGTATCCCGGTTACGTATGCGACCACGGGGCCTCTTCGCGCTTGCTGCGGGAACGGCGGGGGTCACTTCGTGGGAAGGGCGTGCTGGTGGCTAAGCTGTTGGTATACCTCCACCTTGCGATGAAGCAGCGAGCCTTGCAGGCGAAGCTGGAATCCGCACTGCCTGGGGTAAACATCACTGCGGTTGGGCGGATTGCCGACTTTGACCGCGCGTTGGCTTCTGGCACGGATGCGATTCTCACGCTTCCCCTGATCCTGAAGTCTCGAGGCTATTCTGCGGAGCTTCGCGGAGTTCGCGATGGAAAGGTGGATGAGGTCTACGCCTTGGTGGCCGAGGGCGAGTCCCCCAATCCCAAGACGGTCGGCAGGGTCGGCTCACTGGATCTGCTGGGGCGCTCGGGCACGACGAAGTTCGTGCGAGACGTATTGGGTGCCAGTCCGAGGGTGGACCGGGTGACGAAAGTCGAGGATCTGCTGCCGCTGCTACAGATGCGCAGAGTCGATTGCATCCTGTTGCCCGTCCGGCTTCTGGATGACCTGCGCTCCATGAGTCGCATGCGGCTCGCAAGGACTGAACTCGACGTCAGAGTGGGTTTGCCAGCGCTGGCAACCGTTGGATCTGGGGCGGCCGTCGTGCTGTCATCGGTTAGGAACTTATCGCGCGACGTAGCGGTGTCGTTAGGGGTTGAGACATGGAAATGACGAGGCGCTGGTTTCTGACGGGGCTTCCTGCCGCCCTGACCACCGCCGCCTGCGGTGCGCGTACCGTTGCCGTCGAGCAGGGCACCTACCACGAGATACAGGCTGTTGGTCGGGGTAGCGAGAAGGTTCTCGTATGCATGCCGGATACGCCGCAGACCCGCGAGGTCTGGCGCAGCCTCAGCGATGAGTTGGGTCAAGAGTTCCAGGTCGTTGCGGCGCGGGTGGAGCGTCGCTCGGATCGCGAGCTAGTGCGGGAAGCTATCGCGCGGCATTCACCCAGTGCGTTGGTGCTGATGAACAATCCAACGGTTGCCGCCTACAAGGCGTATCTGGCGACCACTCCCAATGCAAAGCCTCTGGCCACTGTTGTGGTGATGACATCATTCATCGAACAGAAGGCCTTGCTCTCGCTCGGTGCGGCTGGGATCAGCTACGAGGTTCCACTCATCACCGCGGTCACCAACCTGAGGCGGATTCTCCAGTCTCCCGTAGATCGCGTTGGGGTCGTCTATCGCAAGCCCCTGGTGGGATTCGTCCGGCGCCAGCAGGGGCTGGCAAGCAGGGAGAAGGTTCGAGTCGTCGAAGCGCAGGTCAGCGCGACGCCCAACGAATCCGAGCTGCGAAAGGCCCTCAGAGACGTCAAGCAGCGAGCCGATGCGATTTGGGTGCTCAACGACGACCGCTTGCTCACTCCGCGTCTGATCACCGCGGGGTGGGTACCTGGTCTCAATGAGCGGCCCTGGCGGCCAGCGATCGTCGGGGCCGCCTCGTTGGTATCTGAGGCCCAATCCCTCGGTATGCTCGCCGTGCTACCCGACCACACAGCGCTTGGGGTGCAAGTCGCGGACATGGTGTACGACATTGCGGACAATGATTGGGTCGTTCCTCGCAAGGAGGCGACGGAGCTGCCATTGTCGACGACGACCACCGTCGACCTGAATCTAGCGACTGAACGCTTCGAACTGCGCTCGGACGCGCTAGCGCAAGTAGACAGGGTCATCAACTGATGCGAGGTGCAGGGGGGCGCTCACTCGCTTTTGCGGCGGAGAAACCCGGTGGGTGATCCGACGCGTGTGCTCGTCATCGACGACGACGACATTGCCCGCGAACTGATCGCAGGTACGCTGCGAGACGTCGGGCTGGAGGTGTATGAGCTCACGTCAGCCATCGGAGCGACACGGGAGATATTTGCCAAGTCAATCGACGTGGTCGTGATTGACGTGATGATGCCCGACATCAACGGTGACAAGTTGGCGAAGGTGCTGCGAGGCAATTCGCGCGGTGACCAGTTGGTCATCATCCTCGTGTCGAGCCGGTCTGAGCAGGAATTGCAGACTTTGGCCCAGACGGTGCGCGTCGATGGCGTCGTGAACAAGGCGCGGATTCGTCGAGATCTCAACGCGCTGGTCAAGCAGGTGCTGCAAGAACGTGCAGCGAGCTAACCTCATTGCTCGCAAGTTTCGTCTCGGAAGGCTGACGTAGTACTCTGAACGCATCGCGTCGGCTTCGACCGGCGTGGCGTGGGGGCGAATGGCTACTGATTTACTTTGCGCACACACATGGGGTTCATCGGACATGTGGGTGCGAGGCTCGATTGGGGTTTCCAGCTTCGCTGCAGTGGGTTACTAAGTGGGAGTGCACCGCGTAGGTTCGTGTACCATAGTAAGAGGACGTTCGGGTTGGAACGTGGGACGAAGACTGTAATGGACCGAGGCAGAGTTCGCGCGACGGCAAGAGGAGTCGCGCCAAAGTCGGACAACGACGAGCGAGTCGTCTTTCGTCGTGCTGCGTCGATGGTGGCCCTGATCGGGCTTTGCACGATGCAACTCGCGTGTGGTTTCGAGGCGGAAGACCCTCCAGAGGACCCCAATACGGTCAAGATTGGAGCACTGCTGCCCTTCACTGGGGAGCTTGCCCACTCCGGGGCGAACATCGAGCGGTCCATCATGTGGGTCGCGGAGAAGGTGAATGCTGAAGGTGGGGTGGCCGGGAGACCAGTGAGGATCATCACTCGAGACTCCAACTCCAGCGTCGAGCGCGGAATGAAGTCCGTGCGTGAGCTGATTGAGGACGAGAACGTCGTCGCGATCATCGGGCCGGAATACGAAGAGCTGGCAAAGGCGATGCTTCCGGTCATCACCGAGCACAAGGTCATCGTCGTCTCTGGAGGCGTGACGTCTCCCGCCTTCACGGACTTGGATACTGAAGAGTTCTGGTTCCGAACCACGCCAACCGCGACAACCTTCGGCAGTGTGCTCGCGGATGCTGCGTACGAAGATGGGGTCGAGC
>JBNKZR010000058.1:0-24997 GCA_050301735.1 Polyangiaceae bacterium
TCACGCTGCGGCTTCAGCCGGTCGACTCGAAGCGGCCACCGGCCGTGGTCACGTTGGGCGCAGAGTGCCCGGAGGTTCCGTCTCAGATCGTCGCCGTGCGCTCGGAGCCGCGGCCCGCGGCCGCTTGCATCGAAGATCCGCGCTTGCACTCGATCTTCGAGCACCCTGAGTGGCTCGCGGACCGTTCGCTCCTGGATGCCTCCGTGGACGAGGTCGAGCGTCTCACGATCGCTGCGGGGGATGCCCGTTTGACGCTGGCGCGGGTGGGGGACGGTTTCGAACTGCGGGAGCCCAGGTCGGGCAAGGTCGCCGCCGACGTCGCGGAGCAACGCGTGAAAGAGATGCTCGGCGTTCGAGGGGTGCCGCTCGACTCGCGCAAGCTCGAAGAAATGGGTCTCGCTCCACCGTGGGCGCGCGTGACCGTCGAGCGGGCCACGAGCGATCCCGACGGGGACCGGCAAGTCATCGAGCTCAGTCGCGCCAACGCCGATGGAGAAGTCTTCGCGCGCCGCTTGGACGACGGCGCGGTCCTGCAGCTCGGTCGCTCGGTTCTGCGTCTGTTCGAGCCGAACGACTCGTTGCTGCGTGGGCGTCAGCTGCTGGAGCTTCAAGCGAAGGACGTGCGCCAGGTGAGTGTCGAGCACGATGGCCGTCGTTGGGTCTTGCAGCAACCTGCGCGCGGCGAGTTTGCGTTCGCCGAACCCACGGAGTTCGAGGTGGATGCGGGGCTCGCCGTGGCGTGGGTGGATGCCGTTCGCCAGCTCGAGGTGGAGCGCTGGGTCGCGGCACGAGACGACGGTAGCTTCGGCCTGCAGAAGCCGCGCCTGCGCTTCGTTGTCGAGGGTGCTGACGGCGAACGGCTCGATGTGGTCGTCGGAGGCAAGGTCTCCGGGGGCTACTACGCCCGTCAGGAGGCCGAGCCTGGCGTGTTCGTACTGTCGAGCCAGGTGGTGCGGACGCTGCAACAATTGATCATCGACCGCTCCGGTTTTCACTTCGACCCGGATCTGATGCAGAGCCTGAGCCTACGCCACGGCGAGACGTCCCTCGAACTCGTGCGCCTCGGCAGCGAAGTCGTGCAGCAAGGCGGAAGCATCGAGCTCGGTCCGAGCCAAGTGACGGCATTGCTCGATGCATTGGGCTCGTTGCACGCCCAGGCGGCGATCGCGTTCGACGTTGGCGCGCGGCGCTACGACTTCTCAGACCCCGTGCTCGACGTGCGCTTCACCTCGCGCATCGGTGGGGAGTCTCACGAGACGCACTACCAGATAGGTGCGGGTGATTATCACGATGACATGGCGGTTTTCTCGGCGCGTCTCGTAGGTACACCTGTCGTCTATGCGATCCCTCGACGCCTCGTGAGCGACGTACTCGCCGTCCTTTGAGGCGGAAAACGCGGTCGCACGTCTTCGTCTCAGGCCACGACCCGCTGGTTCGCGGCTGCTCGAATCGCACGGCGGTAGGCGAGTGCGGTAGCCGACGCCAGCTGCACCAAGTTCGCCTGCGCGACGGGCCGGACCCTCCGAGATGGGTCTGGGTGAGCGTAGATCAGATTGACCAAGTGGGGGCCGACGTAGACGGGGGCGACCAACGCTTCTGCAGGGGGTTCACAGTCGAGCATTTTCCACAAGCGGGAATGAATGCGGCTGCCCTCCTTGGGCAGTGGGCCTCGGTAGGCGTCGTGTCGCTCGTGCGCCAAGTGAAAAACCGACGGCGCGCCGAGCGGTATGACAATCGACTCGATCAGAGCTGCCGTCGCGCCCGGCGCGTACCCCTTCCAGCCGTAAGCCACACCGGACTTGACGACCAGCATGAACGCGCAGACGAAGCTCTGAGACAGATAGTCCAGCACGTGGTCGGCGGCTTCGTCTCGGTCGTCGGTTGCGGCGATCGCCTCGAGTACGGCGTGCAAGTGACGCTTGCCGGCCAGTGCGCCATCGGTGAGCCCGTCGTCGATGTGCTGAGAGACTTGTCGCGTCGACTCCGGCGCGGGGCCGCGCGGTTCGGGGGGCTCACTTTGCTCGGCCGTGTGCTTCTCGCCGTCGTTGCCGTGGGCATCCAGGTCCCATTCGAGTTCGCTTTCCGGTAAACCCTCCATGCGCACCGTCGGGGGCGCATCGTCCTGGGTCGGGGTCCACGCGGGGGCAGGACCGCGTCGCGCTGGGCGTTCCAACGACGCCGGGCTCGCCTCCGTCAACGCGACACGCTACTCGGCAGGCGCTGTTTGATCCTCTCGTTGCTGCGGCGTCTCGTCCTCCGGCGCGCCCTTGGCGGTCGACGCCTCTTCGGGCCCCGCGGATGCGACGGCCTGGGGACGGGGCGTCAGGTTCAGGGCTTCTTGTGACCCAGAAGGAGGTGGCGGGGGCGTCAGATAGCGCACCTCGACGTTGCGCCGGCGCGGAGTCGGACCGCGTTGAGGTTCGACGGCTGCCGTCGCCGGTCTCTGGCCGTCCGTGCTGGGCTCGGCACCCGCCTCGGCAGCGTCCGGCGAGACGACGCGGATGAAGAAACGTTGGGGTCGCGTGATGCCGTAGTGCTGCTCCAGCAGTGCGGCGATGCGAAGCTCGGCCGCGGCCACGGGCTCGACTCGGGCGCCGATCAGCATGCCCAGTTCGTCGGCGGCTCGCAGATTTCCTGGATCCGTCATCGCAACGCGAATCGTCTTGGCGCGATGTGGGTCCCAAGATATCGGAATCGCCCGATACATGCGGGCTGCCCGTTGCGGCAGCCGCTGAACCAACTCATCGGAAAGGTTGCGCAGGTCGTCGCAGCTCACCCAAGGCACCCCGTGTTGCTGGCCCAGGGTCTGGCTCAACTGATCTTCGGTGATCATGCCAAGCTCGATCAGGTTCGTCCCGAGGCGCCCCTCGAACTGCAGTTGTGCATCGAGGGCCCTGCTCAACTGAGAGGCCTCCAACAAGCCAGCGCTGACCAACAGCGAACCGAGGCGGGGTCGGGTGCTCACGGACACTTTGAGTATCCGATCGATTCTCGCCACAAGCAGGCTCATTACGGCAGCCAGCGCGCGAGGCTTGGGGTTTTTCGCTCCAGTGTTCGCTGTCGAAGCTCGGTGTGCCGCGTCGGCATCGACGTGTACCGTTCTGACCTGTCTGGTTCGGAGTCGGGCGCTTCGAGGGAGGACGTCAGTGAGCTGGCCGCGCCGGCCCCGAGTGCGGCCGTGCTACCGCCTGCATCAACTTTTTCGACACCGGGTCGCAGTTTCGCTCCAATTCCGGAATTGTTGTGGGACGCGCAGCGGTCGCCTGGCACCAAAGCCGCTACGGTTCAGGAACCTGGCCGGGCGCTGCCTGAGGTGGGACGGGTTGGCTACTGCCCGCAGAGAGCGACGGTTTTGAACGGCACCATTCACCAGTTACTGACTTCATCGTTGGCCATTGCCGCTTTGTTCGCATGCACGGACGCCGGGAGCGATGAGTCATCGGATCCTGCGGCGGACAGCGACGGGCTGGAGGTCTCGGACGACTTCGTCCCTGACGGCGGTGCGCTTCCCGACGTGCCAGAGAACACGCTCGACTTGGATGTCAGCGCGTCGTTGGTGCTCGATCCGAACGGCACGACACCCCTGGCGGCAGAATTGAGCGTTAGCTTCACGGGCGACGCCACGGTGGAGGTCTTCGTCGAAGGTGAGGCTGATTGGTATCTCACCGGTGAGGGGAGCTCGGAGGTGGTCTTGCCGGTGCTAGGCTTCAAACCCGATGAGGAGTACGCCGTCACGGTCGCCGTCACAACGGACTCGGGCAGTGAGGTGCTCGATACACTGAGTGTGGAGACGGGACCGCTGCCGAGTGACTTCCCGGTGCTGGAACTGCTGCGCTCCAGACCAGCCCGCATGGCTCCCGGGCACACGCTGCTCAACGTGCAGCAGACGGCAGACTACCTTCTCGTCATCGATTCCGTCGGGGACGTGCTCTGGTACCACCCGACGATCGGGATGTCGGGTGACGCGCGCATCTTGGCCAACGGCAACATCCTGTTGATGGAGGGCGGCGTGATCACGGAGCTGACCTTTCTCGGTGAGGTCGTTCGTCGCCTATCTGTCGTGAAGCCGAGCGACATCGAGTATCACCACGCCGTGACGCCCACCGGCGACGGAAACCTCTTGAGCTTGGTTCAGCGCATCGGACCGGTCGAAAATTTTCGCACGGACTACTTCGACCCAACTCTGCGCGATACCGTCGAAGTCACGGGCGATGGGATCGTCGAACTCGATGCGGAGGGTAACGTGCTGCATCGCACGTTGCTGCGCGACATCTTGGACTTCGACCGCCTAGGTTATGACTCCCTGGCCACCCACGCGAGGCTCGAGACGATCAACGATTGGGTGCACACGAACGCGGTCATTTCGGCGGATGACGGGCAGAGCATCATCGCATCTTCTCGTCACCAAGATGCGGTGTACAAGCTCACGCGAGACACGCATGAGCTCGTGTGGTTGCTGGCCAACCATCAGGGCTGGGGCGAAGACTGGCAACCGTACTTGCTGACGCCGGTAGGTGCGGCCGACGGCGAGGAGTTCGAGTGGCCCTATCACCAGCACGCGCCGGAGCTAACGGCGTCCGGCACCTTGCTCGTGTTCGACAACGGCAACTATCGCGCGAGTCCGGGTGATGGCAAGACGCCGCTCTCGTGGGAGGAGACCTACTCGCGGGCGGTCGAGTATCGCATCGACGAGGAGGCGATGACCATCGAGCAGGTTTGGCAGTACGTCTACCCTGACGCCCGCTTGTACTCCGTGGCGGTCGGAGACGCAGATCTGCAGGAGCGGAGCAACAACGTGCTCCTCGTCTACGGCGGACTGCTCGGGGTCGATGCGGCGACCTCTGCCGACATGGGGCGCGGCTACTTCCAAGCGCGCGTGGTCGAGATCGACCGCGACGCTCAGAATGAGGTCGTGTTCGAGCTCGATGTGCATTCGACCGATCCCGACGGTCCGGGCTGGATCGTTTACCGTGCCGAACGCATCGAGCCGATCCGCTGAAGGCCCTACCCCGGGCATTGGGCGTGGTCGCGTGCGCGCACCCCGGTCGCGGATCGTGCGATGTCCGGCGAAACGTGCCGGATCTCGTCGAGCCAGCCTGCACGAAGACTGAAAGTGGAAGCCGCGCCGTGGATTTGACGTTGAAAGCGGGACGGCCTCGGCGTAAACCGCGCCACCCGCGCAGCGTCCTCCTGCTGGACGCGTCACCAAGAGAACCCTGATGGGAAGCATCGTCTGCAAATTCGGAGGAACCAGCCTGGCCGACGCCGGTCAGCTGCGAAAGGTCGAGAACATCGTTCGCGCCGACGAGCGACGTCGCATCATCGTGCCGTCGGCGCCTGGGCGCCGCACGAACGAAGAGCCCAAGATCACGGATCTGCTCTACCTGTGCCACGAGATGGCCACGATGCACGCTGACTACTTGGCTCCGTTCGCGATGATCCGTGAGCGCTTCCTGGGCATCCAGAGCGAGCTCGGGCTCGACGTCGGCCTGGCAGAGGAGCTCGACCGTTTTCACGCTCAGCTGGCTGAAGGCGTGAGCAGCGACTTTGCGGCTTCTCGAGGTGAGTGCTTCAACGGCATGGTGATCGCGAAGCTGCTGGACGCAGAGTTCGTCGACCCCACGCAGTACATTCGCATCAACGCCAACGGCAGTGTGGATTCGGCTAGCTACGAGCGGCTGGCTGAGGCGTTCGCGGATCCTGGGCGCCGCTACGTCATGCCCGGGTTCTACGGCAGCGATCATCACGGGCGTCTGAAGACGTTCTCGCGCGGCGGGTCCGACATTTCTGGAGCCATTGCGGCTCGCGCTGCTGGCGCAGAGCTGTACGAAAACTGGACGGACGTTCCCGGCTTGCTGATGGCCGACCCGCGCATCGTCCCGCATCCGAGCCCAATGGTCGAGGTGACGTACCGTGAGATCCGGGAGCTGTCGTACATGGGTGCAGCCGTCTTTCACGACGAGGCCATCCTGCCGGTGCGCGAGGTCGGCATTCCGATCTGCATCAAGAACACCAACGACCCCGAAGCTCCCGGCACGCGTATCGTCACCGAGCTGAGTCCGGAGATCGAGAAGTCGACGGAGATCGCGGGCATCGCCGGCAAGAAGGGGTTCAGCATGGTATGCCTGGACAAGAGCCTCATGAACAAGGAGGTGGGCTTCGCCTACCGCTTGCTCGGGGTGTTCGAGCGTCGGCGCATCAGTGTCGAGCACTGCCCTTCCAGCATCGATGGCATCAACGTGATCGTGGACGCCGCCGAACTCGGTGAGCAGACAGATGCGGTCATCGACGAGATCCGGCGCGTGCTCGAACCCGACCGCATCGAAGTCGAGGCGGATCTCGCTCTGATCGCAATCGTGGGCGAGGGTATGGCTCGCAGCGTCGGCATCGCCGCTAAGGTGTTCAATGCTCTGAGCAATGTGGGGGTGAACATCCGCGTGATCAACCAGGGCGCGAGCGAGCTGAACATCATCGTCGGCGTGGCGCCGGACGACTTCGCCGCAGCCGTGCGTGCTCTGTACGCTGCGTTCATCGGCAGTGCTCGGCACTCCGAGGGCCCGCCTCCGCTGAGCTGAGTGACTTCGGTTGTCGGTTTGGGTGGCCGCCGTCAATTGGGCGCTAGCGCCGACAGCAAGTTGTTCAGCCAGTGCAGCACGATGCACGGCCAAATCGATCGGGTGCGCACGAACAGCATGCCCAGCACCAGACTGATCAGAAACACTCCTGCACTGTTGCGCCAGAACGGATCACCCATGCCTTGGGTGTAAATCCACCACGGCCAGTGCAGCCCCACGAACAGCGCACTGGCGGTGATGTTGGCCAGCCATGCTCTGAGGCGAGCCGCGGTATCTGTCGGTCCCGCTTCGCGCTTGGCGCGCAACAACGCCAACAGCTCTGCGAGAATCACACCGCGGAATATCAGCTCTTCGAACAGTGGCGCCGTGGGGAATTGGAGTTCGAAGCTGGAAAGCAGCTTCAGCCACACTTCGGCGGGCGGAATCGCGAGCTTACGTGCGACATCCAGGCTCACCGCCAGGCTTGCCAGGGTGATGATACCGGCGGCGATGCCCCAATGTTTGCTCGTCGGAGGCGCGTTCAGCCGCAGCGGCGCCAGTGCGCGCTTGCCGTGCATCCACCACAAGTAGACAGCCGAAGGGATCACCCAAAGCACGAGACGAACGCCGACGGCTCGTGCCAAGTAGAGCGGCCCCTCCACCGGGTCGAGTCGCGGCAAGATCATCGTCGACCACAACGTCCAGCCGAGGAAGAGCACTGCGGTGAGCAACATCAGCCCCCGCGAACGGGTCAGCGCGCGTTTGGGCCGGAGTTCGGGTGGCACGCTCTCCGGACTGTCGTTGGGGGACCACGCGCTAACCTTCATCTTTGCTTGTTCTCGCTGTAGCCGCCGACTCCATTTTCAACAAGTGACGTTTGCGCTCGAGGCCCCAGCGATAACCACCCAACCCACCATCTGAGCGAATCACACGATGACACGGGATCACCAGCGAGACGGCGTTCTGGCCGCAGGCGTTGGCCACCGCACGGACGGCGCTCGGACGGTGGATGCCGGCGGCGACTTCTGCATAGGTGCGGGTCTGCCCATAGGGGATCTGGCTGAGGTAGTTCCAGACCAGCGTTTGAAACGCGGTGCCCTGCACGTCGAGAGGCAGTGGCAGTTGACGGCTCAGTCCCGAGAGGTAGTCGTCGAGCAAGCGGCGCCAGAGTCGGAGCTGCTCGTTGCTCTCCGACTGCACCTCGCTGATCGTCGCACGTGGGAAACGTACATGCAGGTCCGAGACGAGCGCGCGGCAATCGTCGCCCAAGGATAGGAAGCACAGGCCACGATCGGTCGCTCCTAAGACCACCTGCCCCAACTGGGTTTCCAGCGCCGCCCAGCTGATCGCGACCCCTCTGCCGCCATGCCGAAACTGCCCTGGCGTCATGCCCAATCGTTCGGCGCTCTTTTCGTAGGCGCGGCTGCCCGAGCCGTATCCCGCGGAGTAAACGGCACTCGTGACGCTGGGCTCGCTTCGCAATCGCTCTTGGAATGCGCGGTTGCGACAGGCGGCGTGGTACTGCGAGGGGCTGAGGCCGACGAGCTCCTTGAAGCGACGTTGCAGATGATGCGGGCTCCAGTTGGCTCGTTTGGCCAAATCGTGGAGGGTGATGGGTTCGTCGGCGTGGTGCTCGATGTACAGCTGCAGCTCACGGACGGTTTCGGCTCCAGTGCTGGCTCGTGTTTGACCCACGTGCGGCAGCATGACGCTGCCCACTTGTCGGATCCATCCGAACCTTGCGCCCGAACGTGAGAACATCTCCCGATCGAGACGGGCTAGGGCTCGCAGCCGGCTCCAGGAGTCGCTTCTCGGTGGAGGTTCCGATGCAGCATTCAGCAACCGCGCGTGGGCTCTCGTTGGACGCGGCTCGAGTCACGCGCGACGCCTGGCGTGCAGCAAAGAGCTCAGCCGCGACTTGCGCTGCTGAGTGCTCGGGATGTGTGCGATCTGCAAGGCCTGTGGGGTATTTCTTTTGGGCTTCCGCCGGGACTGTCGCCGGTCCGCCATTGAAAAAAACCGACGGTACTGCGGGGTGGGTGCATTCCCCGGTCCGTCGACCTCAGATCAGCGGTGTGGTAAGCCATTTCGGCACGAGGCGGTACATTTCATGGCAACGTTTCGCGAATCGTCGGCCTTAGACGAAGCGGTTCGCCCAGGGTTTGCGGCGAGCGCTCGAATCAACCTAGGAGCAGTAAGTTACATGCGTCGGAATTTCTCGAAGAACACAGCAGCCGTGGTGCTGCTGGGTTTCAGTTTGGCAGCCTGCGACCACCTGCCTCCTCCCGGTGACCGCAGTAGCACGGGATCTCAGGCGGCCACGGAAGGCGCCGGCGGTGGGCCGGAAACGACGTATACCCCAGAGACGTGGCCGACGCCCGACACGCCGCCGCCGGCAGACGGAGTCCTCTGCGAGGCTGAGACGTACAGCGACAAGTACTCGCCCGGCTACACCCAGGATCCAGCGATTCTGGAGGAGGTGCAGGACATCATCGGCAGCATGACCATCGATCAGAAGGTGCTGCAGCTCACCGGCATCGGCGCCCCCAACTACGACGATGGCAACCGCTGGGAGGACATCCAGCGCTCACGAGACGATGAAGTGGCCGGCATCCTGGGCCACCAGTGGCGTGATGGCCCTCACGGCCTGAACTTGGAGTCTGGCCTCGGGCGTCGCGACTGGCTCAACTACGCGACGTCGTTCCCCACGAGCGTCGCTCAAGGCGCGACCTTCGACCTCGACGTCGTCTACCGTATGGGTGAGGCGTCGGGTGATGAAACGGTGGCCGCCGGTAACACCGTGCTACTCGGGCCGTGCATGAACATCTTGCGACACCCGTTCTGGGGTCGAGCACAAGAGACGTTCGGGGAAGATAGCTACCACCTGGGTCGCATCGCCTCTGCCTACACTGCGGGTCTACAGCAGTTCATCAGCGGTTGCGCCAAGCACTACGCGGCCAACAACATCGAGATCAACCGCTTCAATCTCAACGCCGCGATGGACGAACAGACCCTGCGTGAAGTCTACGCTCGGCACTTCGAGATGGTCGTCACAGATGGTGGCGTGGGCTGCATCATGGCGGCGTACAACGCGGTCAACGGCAAGAAGTCGACCCAGAACAAGCACCTGCTGACGGAGATCCTCAGGGACGACTTCGGCTTCAAGGGTTTCGTCTTGACGGACTGGTGGGCGATGCCTGGTGCGAACAACGGCCAAGGACCAGTCAACCCTCCCGACGACAAGATCAACGCGGCGGAGGCTTTGGCCGCTGGTCTCGACGTGGAGGTTCCGTGGGCGATCAACTACGACGCCATCCCCTCCATCGTGTCAGACGGCACCATCGACGTCTCTCTGGTCAACAGGGCGGTGGGGCGCGTGTTGGAGCAGAAGCTGCGATTCAACACCATGTGGCTGGGAGAGCCCGTCGGCCTGAAGACGCCGATAACCCAAGAGGTGGACCACGCCATCGTCGGCAACGAGGAACACGTCGCCATCGCCCAAGAGATGGCCGAGAAGTCGATGGTGCTGCTCAAGAACGACGGCGACACTCTGCCCATCCCGGCGAGCGCAACGAAAGTCGCCGTCGTCGGTGCGCAGGTCGAGTACACCGTCCGCAGCGACAATCCCCCGACCAAGATATTCGACTTCGCACGAGACGCAGCTCTCGGCGACCGCGGCAGTAGTCGCGTGCGCCCGCGTCCGGAGATGACCCTCGGGCCTCTCGACGGCATCACCGCTGCGGCTCCTGCAGGCGTCGAAGTCGTCGGTGGAAATGACGCGTCGGTCGCTGAGGATGCGGACTTCGTGGTCGTCGTCGTGGGTTTGACGGCAGGTGACGAAGGAGAAGAGTACACGGGCGCCGGCGATCGCGAGTCGCTGGCGTTGGGTGAAGCGCAGGACGCGTTGGTTCAGAGCGTGGTTGCGCTGGGCAAGCCGATGGTCGTCGTGATCGAAGCCGGTGCCGTCGTGTCGATGCCCTGGCTCGACCAGGTGCAGGCTGTGGTGATGGCGTGGTACCCAGGCATGGTCGGAGGTGCGGCGATGGGTCGACTGTTGTTCGGAGACACGAACTTCTCGGGACGTCTGCCCGTCACCTGGCCCAAGGACATCGGTCAGTTCCCCACGTTCAACGAGGGGCCGACGACCAACATGGACTACTACATCGGTTACCGTCGCTTCGACGTCACGGGCGAGACACCGCTGTTCGCGTTCGGGCACGGGCTGTCGTACACCACGTTCGACTACACCCGAGTGGAAGCCCCTTGTCAGGTCTATCCCAAAGACGGCGTGATCCAGCTCGAGGTGGACATCACCAACTCCGGTGCCGTGGCTGGGGATGAAGTCATTCAGGTCTACGCTTCGTACCCAGAAACACGCGCTGAACGGCGCTCCGTCAAGGAGCTCAAGGCCTTCTACCGCGTTAGCCTGGAAGCAGAAGAGGCCAAGACGGTCACCATTCCGATTCGCGTCAACGATCTAAAGTTTTGGGCTGGTGGAAGCAAGGGCTTCTGGCTTGTCGAAAGCGGACCGGTTTTGCTACAGGTTGGGCCCAGCTCGGACCAGTTGCTGCAGTCGGTTCAGGTACACATTCAGTAAGCAGTCAACTGCTGAGACTTCGGGAACGACATGAAGAAGATAAACAGTAGGGCCCTGCGAGGGCCCGGGCTCTGGTCTATACTCGCGGGGACGCTTGCGCTGGCCCTGTTCACCACCGGCATTGCTCAGGCACAGCCCGAGAGTGATGAGCCAGCAGCGGCTCCTGGCGCGGAAACCGAGGCGTCTGGAGCGAGCGACCCTGCGTTGGACGCCGAGCCGGCCGATGCCGCAGAGACCAGCGATGCCGAACCAAGCGCTGAACCAGACCCAGAACCAGAAGCAGACCCAGAACCAGAACCAGAGTCCGTCGCCAGCGACGACGGGGCAGAGACCGCCGAGGCTTCAGCTTCTGCGTCGTTATCGCTCGGAGGAAGCTCCGCGGACGCTAGCGCAGACGCGAACGGCGCTGACGTCGATGGCGAATCGGACGACGATGAAGATGCCGCGCCGAGCGACGACGCTGACCGTGGCTTTCCCGCATTCGGGCTCGAACGGCTTCCGCCCAGCGCATTTCCGACCCACCCCGTGCGAGGCATTCCCGGCGGTTCGTTGATGTGGACGATGAACGGGTTGCAGTGGCCCCGCATGCCGATGAGAGATGGAAGCCCTGCGGTTCGGATTGGCTTTTCCGGCTACGGTTTCGTCGACTCGGCCTATCGCGCCGTCGAGACGGGCCTGGGAACGGAGCCCAATACCAACGAAGTTCGTCAGCAGGGGCGTTTCGTGCTGCGCACGACGCCCGTCTACAACATCGACCAAGATTGGTTCGTGCAAGGTCAAATCGAGTACGTCGCCAATGGTGACCAGACTCGAACCGAGACCTACGTGGATATCGACGATGCGTGGATCCGCGTCGGTATGTGGGACAAGTTCGACGTGCAAGTCGGTCGCATGCAAGGCTGGGAGGTCTATCACTTCGGCATGGGTCTGGACTGGGCGACCTTCGAGCGCGAAGGTGCCAACAGTACCTCCAACACGGCGGAGCAAGCCTATGTGGTGACGGACATGTGGGACCGGTCGCTGAGTACCGGCAGCCTCGCGGCTCACTACTACCCGACCGAGTGGGCGCGTCTCGAGTTGCAGAGTCGCTACGGTACTTCAGGAACAGGTACGGATGTCGGCGTTCGACCGGTGGCCATCCTCGACTTCGGCTTTGCGAAGCTCAAGGTCGGCGGTGAGCGCAGAACGCAGCCATCCATCCGCGAGGATACGGATGCTGCCATCGAGACGCAGGGCTACGGTGCCGCGGCGATGGGCGTGATCTACCCCTACCTCGAGTTCGGTGGTGGGTTTGGCGTACGTGTTCGCGACAAGTTCGACCAAGACGGAGGTCGCGATGCACTCGGCAGCGACGACACCCTGAGCTACGGCGGCTTCCTCAACGCGCGCATCATCGAGAACTTGTTGGTGGGTGGTGGCCTCCTCAACACCGAGCTGGAGAACCTCAACGTAGACGTGAATGGCGATCCCGATCGCCGAACGCACCTACAGTTCTACGGGGCGCTGCAGTACGTGCTGTGGGACTCGCTGTACATCAAGTACGTCTTCTCGCGTGCTGAAGCCTTCTTCCACCGACGCGACGAGGGTGGGGGCTCGGCGGACTTCACGAACGTGTCGAACAGTCACCGTCTGCGCTTCCAGCTGTACTACTGAGCCGGGACGGAAGATGCGCGAAGTCGCGTGGCGAACCTGCTGCGCGGCTTCGTTCGTATCGGGCGCCGCATCACTCCGATGTGTCCGTCGGCGAGGCCCAGGCATGGGCGTCAGCCTCATTCAGGAACGCGCGCGCATTGAGCTTGCCCTCTCTCGAGAAACGTTGGATCTGCATCACTCCGGCCTGGGTGCTGACGATGAACGCGATGCGGCGGAACCCGGATAGTGCTCGGTCGCGTAGCGGCGCGAACACCCGTTCGAACTGTGCATCGTTGCGACCGCTCGACTGACGAAGGTCGATCACCACCGACGTCTTTCGCGTCGGCAGTGATTGCATCGTCTGGGCGAACGACGTCATGTCTTCCTGAATCGCGGCGGGGGACGGCCACGAGTTGGGCGAACGCACCACGGTGGCCAGAGACTCTCGTTGGTCGTATTCGACGCAGTGATACTCTGATTCGAAGATCCGTCGACTCACACTGGTCCCTTGATACTCGCTTGCCGGTTTCAATTCTGCGCCCGATTGCGCCCAAGGTTGACCGCATTTGGCAGAATCTGGGCGCTGCCGAACACCCGTTCAGGGTTTCAGCTCGACCAGCTCCAGCGCAACCCGAACTCGAATTCGCCCCCAGTCAATCCCAAGTAATCCGGGCTGGCGATGACTGGCAACATCGATAGGCGCAGGCCCACGTCGTCGAATAATCGCCAGCGGGCCAGTATGCCCGCCCGCCAAACGTTGGCGTCGCGTCCCGGTATTGCCACGAGTTCGCCCACCGCTCCGAGGGCGAGCCCTTCGACGCTCGTCACTGGCAATCCGAATCCCAGTCGCTGCCGAAATAACCAACTCGGATCCGTCACCACGCCGATGGTTTCCAGGAAGAGGTAGCGATCGGTCCTGACACCGAGCAAGTGAATGAATTCACTCTCGCTGAGGATGAACACCCCGACGATGGGAATCGTGAGGGTCAGCTCGGTGGAGCTGGCCGCGTAGTGCACGTTTTGTTCGTCGAGGTTTCGTTCAGCCTGAGCCCGCGTATAGGAATCGCGAACCGGCAACAGGGAGCGAGCGAAGCCGAGAGTGTAGAGCAGACCGCTTCGGAGGTTGGCGAAAGGTGTCGCCAGACGGACCCCCCCATAGCCACCAACGAAGGTATTGGATGCTTGTGGGTTCAAGTCGACGCCCCCCCAAGTGTCGAAGGGGCGGCCGTAGCCAGCGCTCAGCCGGGGACGGAAGAACTTGTACCCGAGGTCGATGGTCGTCGCCACGAACGTGCGGGGAGGACCACCACCCAATGGAGTCTGGGAAAAGAGGGTGGTCGCTTGCCGGGCGTGGGCCAATTCAGTGCTGGTTTGCGCTGCTTCGTCGTGCGGGGACGCCGTCTTTGCATCCGTTGCAACGGGCGTCGCAGCCGCTGGCGTCGATGTCACGTCCGTTGGACTCGCGAACGCTGGCGCGCTCACTGCCGACAGCGACAGCCAGGTAGAGATGACGGCAATCAGACGCGCCGTCCTCGGGCCGCGACCGATTGCCCGCCAGCCCCGAAAACGGCGAGGCACCGTCGAGCTGCGCACTAGAAGACTCCCGTTGCAACGATGCCGTTGCTCGTTGGGGAGATCGTCACGCCTGCGCCGCCACCAACCAGCGACGTCGGTTCACCGTTGCGAAAATGAAGCCACGGCACGAGCAGACCGATTGTCGTGCCCACGGCTGCTCCCACGGCGATGTCGCTGGTGTAGTGCTGGTCTGCCACGACGCGGAGCACGGCCGTCGTCGCCGCCAGTGAGTAGCCGACGGCACACGGCGCCCAGCGCGCCCCGCCCCCGACAAGAGGGAGGTAATGGTGATAGAGGCACGTGACCGAGGCCGCGGCGAACGAGGAACTGGCGTGCCCGCTGAAGTGGCTGAAATAGCGACTTCGGTTGTAGCAATCCCAGGTGTCGTTTGGCAGTCCGTCGCCGCAGCGCCGCCCAAAAGGGCGTTGCCTTCCCACCGCTGCCTTGGTGATCGAAGCCGCGGCCGCGGTGAGCGCCGCGGCTTCGAGGTAGATCCAAGTCAGCTGCCCTCCGACTTCCGGGCTGTCGCGGTACCACGTGGCGTTGACCAACGAGTCGCCCATCACGGGGTACGCCGCGATGATGGCGACTAGGACGTCGCTCGTGTCTCGGGCGAGCAGCCGTCCACGACGCGTATCAGCGCGCAAGGTGTCCCGCGCCGTCTCGTCGAATTGCAGGCTGCTGGTGGCCGGTGTGTTCACGTCCGGTCCCGCGGCGAAGGCGGCGATGGAAACCGCTGCCGCGCCACCGGTCAACACGTACTCCCAGGTACCGACCTTGGGCCAGGCGGGGTTCCACTGCAGTGCTGCGCCAGCCCCCAGGTGGTAGCTGGAGTCGCTGGCGTCGTCATCGAGCGTGAGCGCCCGCGATTGTGCGATTGCCGGTCGGGCGAGCAACGCCACGCACAGCGCCATGGCGAGGAGAAGAGCGTTACGCAAGGGGTGGGGCAAGACGGCTGGGTTTTCCTGTTACACTCGAGGCCGGAGCTGATGGACGAATTGCGACTTTTCTACGCGGTGCCGCTGCCCGAGGCGACACGGCAACGGGTTGCGGAGAGAAGCGGCCAACTCCGGGCTCGAGCTAAGGAGCTTGGCATCCGTGCGCGCTGGGTGGGCGAGAAAAAACTGCATTTGACTCTTCGTTTTCTCGGAAACCAGCCTGGTGAGCGAGTGGGCGCGCTGCAAGCTGCCCTGCAACGCGCGGCGCTCGGTCAGGAGGCTCCGCGGCTGCGTTTGGAAGGGCTGGCGACTTTCGGCCCGCCCGCTCGCGCCCGGGTGCTGTTCGCGGCCGTGGGAGGCGAGGTCCAGCGGTTGGGCCTGCTGTTGGGTAGGTTGGAGGCGGAACTGGAGGCGTTGGGGGTGTCGAGAGAGCCGCGCCCTTTCGTTCCGCACCTCACGCTGGCTCGGCTGTTGCCCCAGCGTGCTCTGGATTGCTTGCTGCTCGAGGCGGCGTCTTTCGACGAGGAGTGGGCCGCTGAGCGCGTGGTCCTCTACCGAAGCGTCCTGGGCCCTGCGGGAGCGACTCATCAGAGTCTATTCGAGGCGCCGCTTTCGCCATGCTAGTTCTCTGGCGCATGGCATCGTTGATGCGACAGTTCGTACTGGCTGCGGTAGTCCTGTGGGCGCCGACCTGGCTATCCTGCTCACATCCCGCCGTGCAAGAGCGGACCCCCAGACCCCCAAACCCCCGACCAGAGGCAACGGCCAGAGCCATGACCAGCACCGATCACGTCGAGACGATCCACGGGGTGGAAGTGCACGACCCGTTCCGATGGTTGGAGGACTTCGACGACCCCAAGGTGCGGCGTTGGGTGGAGGAACAAGACGCGCTCGCTCGGCAGCGCCTCGATGGCATCCCGGAGCGCGCGGCCATCGCCGAGCGCCTGGCAGAGGTCCTCTACGTCGAACAACGCTCGGTCCCGATCAAGCGACGCATCTCTCGGGAGGGCGAGCCAGAGCGCTGGCGGTACTTCTACAGCGTCAAGGCAGCTGACCAAGAGAAGGCTGTTCACTACGTGCGCGATGGCAAGGACGGGCCGGCACGGGTGCTGCTCGACCCGCACACCATGTCCGACGACGGCTCGTTGAGCATCGGCGGTGTGTATCCGAATGAAGACGGCTCGCTGGTGGCCTATCTGGAGAAGCCAAACAACGCGGACTACTCCAACCTCAAGCTGCTCGACGTCGGTTCCGGGCGCTTGCTCATGAACGACACCATCCGAGGCGTGCGCTACACCGCGCCGAGCTGGCTGCCCGACGGGAGCGGCTTCTACTACACGTGGACACCCAACGACTCGAGCACGCCGCCCGAAGAGATACTCGCCCACGGGGAGGTGCGCTTTCACCGCCTGGGGACCGACCCAGCCACGGATGCGGTCGTCCGTGGGGCGAGCGGGGACCCTTCCGTCTTGGTCGGTGCCTACGTTTCAGACGATGGCAAGTACCTGCTCGCTTTCGAGCGCAAGGGGTGGAGCAGAGCAGACGTCTACGTTCAGTTCCTCGAGCGCGGGGGCAACGAGTTCGTTCCTCTGGTGACGGGGAAGGAGGCGATCTACTCCGTCGAGGCCTATGGCGACGAGTTCTACATTCTGACCAACGAAGGAGCGCCGCACTACCGCGTATTCAAGACCTCCGCTGAACACCTCGGACGGGAACGCTGGCAAGAGATCGTGCCCGAAGACCCCGAGAGCGTGATCGACGAGCTCAACGTCGTGGGGCGGCACCTAGTCCTGAGCCGGCTGCGCCGTGCCACCACGCAATTGGAGGTGCGACGGCTCGACGGCAGCTTGTTGCGAGAGGTCGAACTGCCCGGTCTCGGTGTGGCCTCGACGTTGATTGGTCGTCAGGATTCGGACGAGGCTTACTTCTCCTACGCCTCGTTTACCCATCCAACGGAGATATTCGAAACCAGTGTGACGCGCGGCGGTCGCTCGCTCGTGTCTCGCGTGCAGGTACCGGTTCAGCCCGAGCGTTTCGAGGTCAAACAGGTCCATTACCCGTCGAAAGATGGAACGCAGATATCGATGTTCATCGTTCACGACAAGAAGCTCGTGCTCGATGGCTCGAACCCAACCCGCCTGTACGGCTACGGCGGGTTCAACGCGTCGATGACACCGAGCTTCGCTGCCTCGGTGTTCCCGTGGCTCGAACGCGGGGGCGTGTTCGCGATGCCGAACTTGCGTGGTGGTGGTGAGTACGGCGAAGAGTGGCATCGAGCGGGCATGCTGGAGAACAAGCAGAACGTCTTCGATGATTTCATCGCCGCCGCGGAGTACCTGATCGAACAGGGCTACACGAGCGTCGAACACCTCGGCATCAGTGGTGGCTCGAATGGCGGCTTGCTCGTCGGGGCGGCCATGACCCAGCGCCCGGACCTCTTCGAGGCGGTCAGCTGTGCAGTGCCCGTGCTCGACATGGTGCGCTACCATGAGGTCGGTCTGGGCAAAGCTTGGATCCCTGAGTACGGGGATCCTGACGACCCAGAACACTTCCGGTTTCTGTTCCGCTACTCACCGTACCATCGGGTCACGGCCGGGACTCGCTATCCGGCGTTGCTCGTACTCGCGGCGGACACCGACGACCGGGTTGATCCCATGCACGCGCGCAAGTTCACGGCTGCGGTGCAGGCAGCGAGTACGCGCGAAGAACCGAAAGCGTTGCTGCGAGTGGAGCGCAATGCGGGCCACGGCGGTGCAGACCTGCGTCGTTCTGCCATCGCGCGTTTGGCCGACGAGTACGCCTTCTTGTGGGAGCAACTCACCCGCTGAGCGTGGCCGTTCCGGTTCGCTCACGACCCGCGTTCGGCCCGGGACGAATGGCTATCCCAGTTTCGACAGCAGGTGCCCCATGCGGTCGCGCTTGACTTCCAGATACTCACGAGAGTGCTCGCACACCCCTACCTCGAGGGGAATGCGACCCACCGTGCTGACTTGCTCACCGCTCATGCTGCGCAGCTTCTCGGGATTGTTGGTCAAGAGCTCGATGCTGCGGATGCCCAAGTCTTCGAGGATCATTTCCGCGACGTCGTAGCGGCGGGCATCCACCGGCAAGTTGAGGCGTCGATTGGCCTCAATCGTATCCGCGCCTCGCTCCTGAAGTGCATAAGCGCGGATCTTGTTCGCGAGGCCGATACCGCGACCCTCTTGCCGCATGTAGACGATGCAACCGCGGCCCTGTTCCTGGATGTAGCGCTGGGCCGCGCCGAGCTGTGCCCGGCAGTCGCACTTCAACGATGCGAACGTCTCTCCCGTCAGGCACTCCGAATGAATGCGCACGGGTAAACGCTCCGCACCCTCCACGTCACCCACCACCAAAGCGAGGTGCTCGCGGCTCAAGCTGGGGTGAGCTTCCGGGTCGACGACGTTGTAGACCACGACGCGAAACGAGCCGAATTCGGTCGGGAGCGTGGTTTCCGCCGCGCGTTCGATGCTGGCAGGTCGCGGGGGGACTTCGCCAACTTCGCGCAGCTCTGCCGATCCGGAGTTGGAAGAGACCGATCTGGCTGTCGAGTTCGTCATGAGGAGCTAGTCTCTGCAGAGCAGATACCATGCGGATCTAGGGCCGCGTCGCCTTTGTGGCAAATGCGCATCTAGAGGATTTTTCGACCCAAATCGACCCAATTGCCAGCCCAGAGGTGATGGAGATATCCGTAGCTCCTGCAGGGCTTCTCGACGGGAGCCAGGTGCAACAGCGCTTCTTTTCTGTGCATTCCCTGGTCGATCGTCGCGCTAAACTGCTCCAGCCTCGGAGAAAGACGTCGCCGAACACGAAATGAGTCCAGATCTCCCCCAATCTGCCACGATCTTCTCCGATCCGTGGCAGCTCATACTCGCCATGAGTACGGCCAGCCCTGCCGATCGGGGGTGGGTCTTGCAGACGGAGGGTGGTCGGTTCGAAGTCCACAAGGAGGAAACGCCCCGAGGGTGGGCGGCCACGGTGCCAGTTCCTCCCGCTGCAGCGCGAATGCTCGACCTGTACGTGCCGTTACTTGGAGCGTCGGACGCACCCTACGTGCTCGCGCACCTGGGTCAGAGCATCGATGGCTACGTCGCTGGCGCCGATGGTGAATCACGCACGCTCAACGGCGAAGAGAACATCATGCACCTGCACCGGCTACGCGCTCTGTTCGACGTGGTGTTGGTGGGCTGCAACACGGCCGGTGTGGACAACCCCCGCCTCACGACGCGGCTCGTTGCCGGCGAGAACCCGACCCGGGTGATCGTCGATCCGCAGCTGAAGTGCGAACGTGACTTGGGCTTGTTCACCGATGGGGCGGCACCAACCATACTCTGCTGCGCGGCGGACGCCCCCGAGCGCACCTATCCTTCGGGCGTGGACGTGCTCCGTTTGCAGCAGACTCAGGACCACTTCAATCTCCGTGCGTTGCTGGACGCACTGCGCAGCCGCGGGCTGTCGCGCATCTTCATCGAGGGAGGCGGTCAAACCGTCTCGCGGGCGTTGGAAGAAGGGGTCCTCGATCGACTGCAGGTTGCCGTCGCGCCAGTTCTGATTGGCGGGGGGATCAAGGGTATTCACTTCGGCGGGCCGAGGGCGTTTTCGGCGGCGCTCCGACCCTGCTGCACGCGCTTCTCGATGGGAGCCGACGTATTATTCGACTTCGAGCTGTCGTCTTCGCCTCTCGGCGCGTCGCAGTGATGCTCCTGCGAGCGTGTCAATGGCGCCGTTTGCCGGCGAACGACAGCGTTAGCCCGAGCAGCGCCAACACTACGCCGACCATGCCGTAGGTCAGTGACACGGTGGAACCTTCGGCGCGCGAAAGCCCTGCCCAGCCGTACGCCAATGCCGCTGCTCCTTCACGCGCTCCCCAGCCGTTGACGAAGCCCGGGATGGATGCGCCGAGCAGCGCCGGGATCGCTGCGCGACTGACTTCCAGTGCTGGGGTTTCGAAGGCCAAGGCGCGCGACGCACAGTAGAAGGACGCGACCCAAGCCACCAGCAGAGCGGAGGAAAGGGCCGTGTGCAGTACCACGCCTCTGGGACGCAGGAGTTGTCGCTGTAAGGTCAGAAGACCTGCCGCCAGACGCCGGTGGCGTCGTGCGAGCCACCAACTCGAAGCCACGACCACACCAGTGATGACTGCCAGGCCGACTAGCGCCAACGACGGGCTGGCGTGCTGAGGCAACCACCACCAAACGGATAGCGCCGCTAGCGACCACACACCCAGCTGACCCAGGCCGCGATCGACGACGACCCCCAGCCACACCTCGAGTTGAGCGGTTTCTTCTGTGCGTCGACTCTGCCGGTAACCCCGCGCGACGTCCCCCGCGAAGCCACCGGGTAGCAGGAGGTTCAGGCTCGTCGACAGCGTGTACTCGTAGAGCGCCGTCGACAGAGGCAACGGGATGTTCAGCTGACGATTCACCCAGTGCCAGCGAACGGCCAGGATGACCACCTGCAGTCCCTGCAGCGCCAAGCTAGCTAGAAGCCACCGCGGGTTCAGCTGACCGAGAGCCGCCAATACTTCTCCGAGGTCGACGAACCACGCCGTCAACCCCAACGCAGAGAGCGAGAGGACGGCCCGCAAGAGTGGTTTGACCCATGCGTGGCTGGCGCTCTGCTCACTCACCTCGAGCTTGGGCGCATCGAGGTTGCTCGCGCGCTCCGATGTCGTGGTTTCACGGGCAGGGGCCTTCGTAGGTTGCCCAGGCAACGTGAGATTCGTGCAGCGTCACTTTGAGGGAGTCGAGTTGGTCCGAGCCAGGGCCGAGTTGGCCGGCGGCAATGCGTTCACGCATGCGTTCAAAGATCGTTTGGCACATGAACTCCGTCGTGGTGTTCTGGCCTTCGAGCGCAGGCAGCTCGTCGAGGTTTCTGAAGTTGAACTCGTCGACGATGGCCTTCAGTGCGATTGATGCGCGTCCGATGTCGACCACGACGTTGTTCGGATCCAGCTCCTTGCGACGAAATTCGACGTCGACCACGTAGGTGGCACCGTGAAGCTTCTGCGCTGGGCCGAACAAGTCCCCGCGGAAGCTGTGGGCTATCATCATGTGCTCTCGAACCGTGACGGTGAACATGGTGCGGGAGTATACCGGCCTCTGACGAAACTGCGCGCGGTCAATCGCCGTAGGCGAAGCTCAGGGCGGGTGGGCCGGAGCTGGGCGCCGCCAGAAGCTTCGGCAACTCTCGGGCGGCCAGCTCGAACGGCGTGCTCTCTTCGAACAGCGCGTCCAGGCGTGCATCGTTGAGCAGCTGCAGTGCCAGTTGCATGCGTTGGGCATGAGTCCAACCGGATTTGTTCGGGCTGACGTGGCCAACCTGAGAGGAAAGAAGGCGCAGTCGCCGCGAGTGAAAAGCTCCGCCGAGGTCCAACGGCACGACGCGGTTGCCGTACCAGCTCAACTCCATCACCTTGCCCTCGTAGCGGCAGAGTTCGACGCTTCGCCCGAGCCCCGCCGCGGTGGCACTGGTGTGAAAGACGACGTCCCGCTCGGGGGTGGCGTCGCCCGGAAGAGCGAACGTTGCTCCCAGTTCTCGAGCTAGAGCTTCGCGTTCGCTGAGCACGTCGACGAGCTGAACATCCACCCCGGGGATCTGCGAAAGGAGCGCCGTCAACAAGCAACCCAGAACCCCAGCGCCGACGACCGTGACACGATCACCGAGCAGCGGCGCCGCGTCCCAAGTGCCGTTGAGCGCCGTCCCCATGTTTGCGCCGAGTACCGCGCGACGCGAGGGCACGGCGTCAGGGATCGTGCGAGCGGCATCGGCGTCGATCAGAAACAGCTCTTGGTGGGGGAACAAACAGAACACGCGTTCGCCCACGCGCTCGCTGGGACCGGCAACGACCTCGCCGACGTTGGCGTAGCCGTATTTGATCGGAAATGGGAATTCGCCTGCTTGGAAGGGCGCCCGCATGCGTTGCCACTCGCTTGCTGGGACCGCGCCCGAAAACACGAGGCTCTCCGTGCCGCGGCTGATCCCGCTGTGCAGCGTGCGCACCAAGAGCTGCCCCTCAGGTGGGTTGCCGGGCACCTCTTCTTCACGCAGCTCCGCTCGGCTGGGTGAGACGAACCACAGTGCACGAGAGGTCGCCATGCCCGGCAGTATCGTCGTGTGACCGGAAAATGGGAAGGGTGGCTCGTTCGGGCTCGGTGTTATAAGCGGCGCATGAGTGTTGCGCGCGTCGATGAATCCGAACGCCTCGTCAAACAGTATTACGACGAGAACACTCGGCGTTTCTTGGCGTTCGGGCAGGGAGGCAATGTGGGGGCGATTCACCGGGCCGTGTGGGGCCCCGGGGTCGCGACACGGGCGATGGCGTTCAACTACGTCAACGAGCTGCTGGTGGAAGAGCTTCGCGGCTACACGCTGGAGCCGAGCTCAGTTCCGCGTGTCGTCGACCTCGGTTGCGGCGTGGGGGCGAGCCTCATGTACATCGCCGAGCGCCATCCCATCGACGGTCTGGGCATCACGCTGAGCCCGCTGCAGGCGCGCATGGCCCAGCAGCGCTTCGTCGAGTTGAAGGATCTTCGGCTCGAGTGCGTGCAGGGCAGCTTCTTGGACGTTCCAGCGGAGAGTGGTAGCGTCGACTGCGCCTACGCCATCGAGGCGTTCATCCACGCCGCTGATGCACGGCGATTTCTCGACGAAGCCGCCCGACTGCTCAAACCCGGGGGGCTCTTGATGCTCTGCGACGATTTCATGACAGAGGCTGCCGCGGCAAATCCGACGGCGCTGGGTAGCCGCCGCACTCGTTGGCTGCGCGAGTTCAAGAAGGGGTGGCGTGTCAACACGTTGCGGCCCGTCTCCGAAGTGCTTCGCCTGGGCGCCGAGCAGTTCGAAATCGAACAAGACGTCGAGCTAACGCAGTATGTGGAGCTCGGGCGCCCGCGGGACGTCGCCATCCGCTGGCTCGTGCGGGCGGGGCGTTACCTGCCGCTGAAGGCGCCCTGGTGGGGCAATTTCTTGGGCGGCAACGGGCTACAGCGCTGCCTGTTGAGCGGTGTCGTCTGTTACCGCTTTCTCGTCTTGAGGCGCCGCGCGTAGTCGTCAGGCTGTCTTCAGCCAGCGAAGGCGGTCGCCGAAGGGGCCTTCCAGCCCCCTCGACTCAATGCGTCTCGGGAGCGGTCCTCACTGGACGCTGACGCTGAACGAGTCTACCGAGAAGCTCTGGGTGGCTTCCCAGATTTCGAAGCCCGCTTGAACCCCCAGCAAGTAGTCGCCGGCGGCTGCGTAGCCGCGCTGCACGGTGTCGTCCATGAACGGCTTGAGGTCGAAGTTCCAGCTGGTGGTGTTGGTGGCGCGGATGTAGCTGACCGTGTTGAAGCCTTGGTTGGGGCCGTACCAGACCTCCCACTGCTGACCGCCGATGTCCACGCTGTCGACCACACTGCCGATGGGGGTCGTCTCTCGTTGATTGAGCCAGATCATCTGCTCGAGGGTGCCCTGGTCATTCGCCGAGGTGGGAGCATTCTTGATCCAGTTGTCAAAAGACATGTTGTAGCGCCCAGCCCCTGGCACGGTGAAGGAACCGCTGCTCGGGATCGACGCGATGGCGTTCAGCTGACGGGCGCTGGTGTAGCCTCCGCCGTGGAATAAGCCGTCGACGTGCCAACCATAGACCACCGACGGGTACGACCCGGGCGCCCCGCCTGCGGGCACGTTGCCATTGACGTTGGTGAGCTTGAAGCCGCCGGTGCTGCCCTGGTCCCACAGCGCCTGAATGCAGTGCGAGGTGTTACCGTAGGCGTTGTTCTGAACCATGTACGGTCCGATGTCGATGGTGTTGAAATCACCGCACTGCTCGGAGCCGTAGGCGGCGACGGCTCCGCCAGCCGCGGGCTGTGCCGGAGCGCTGCCGTCAGTGATGGGCGTGATGCTCTCGATACAAAAGTTGTAGTCGGCCGCCTCTTCGCCGCCGACGACTTGGATCTGAATGTCGTACACCGACGTTGGGTCGGCCAAGCAGGCGTCGCCAACGCAGGTGTCCCACGTCTCCGGAACGAGGGCGTCTGCGATGAGGATCTCGTACGGTGTCGTCGACTGGCCCGGCACTTGAACGAAGGGTGACGGATCCGCGGGCTCGGCCTCCTTGGTGAATGCCACGCGGATGGGTAGGCCGCCGGTATCGCCGGTGATCATGATGTTGAAGCCCAGCAGACCGTTCGCCGTCGCATCGAAGGCGCCTTTGCCCGCCCCCGTCGGGTCCATCTCCCCGGGGTCGTTCAAGCTCAGTCCGATGCCGGCCCCCCACGCCTTGAAGTCGGGGTCGACCGTCGTGCTGCCCTGCAGACACATGCCGGAACCGGGTATGTAGGGAGCCGTTTCCGGCGTGCAGCCACTGGGATTGACGCCATCGTCGTAGCAGTAGAACGCTCCCTGAATGCCGGCGTTGTTGCATTCACGAGCGACCCACCCCGTCTCGTCGATGGGCAACGTGGACGTATCGGCGTTGGTGCAAGTGACCGGGCCCGCGGGTGCCGCAGCTGGGCCGGCGGAGGCGGCTGGCGTCGGAGTCACGGCACCTGGCGCTGCGGCACTCCCTTGGGGTTGAGCTGCGGGGCCCTGGGGCTGCGCGCTACCTTGGGGGGAAATGCCACCCACCGCGTCGGCGCCGGGCTGGCCCGGTTGGGCCACGGTGCCGCCGGGCGCGGTTCCTCCGCTCGCGCTGGTGGCGGGAC
>JBNKZR010000059.1:0-24702 GCA_050301735.1 Polyangiaceae bacterium
TCGAGAGCAGCCGGCGCCCCAACCCCAGAAAGGTTGAACCAGGCGCGCTCAGCCCCAGACGGGGGTGAGCCAATCGGTGCGAGAAGCAACTCGTCCGTGCACGACGTCGTTGAAATGTTGCTTCAGTCGGGCTGTTATGGGGCCAACACCGCCTTCGCCGACGGTGCGACGGTCGACCGAACCGACAGGTGTTACCTCAGCGCCTGTACCACACAGAAATAGCTCGTCGGCGACGTAGAGCTCGGTACGCGCGATGGGCCGCTCTTGGAAGGACAAGCCCAGGTCTTCGGTGGCCAGCGTGATGAGCGTTCTGCGGGTGATGCCATCCAGGTTGTCTTCGGTGGAGGGCGGGGAGATCAGCTGCCCGTCACGGATGATGAAGACGTGCTCCGCGCTGCCCTCGGAGACGTAGCCGCGCTCCGTCAGCAGAATCGCTTCGTCGAAGCCGTTGTCGAACGCTTCGCGTCGGGCCAAGGCGCTGTTGAGGTAGATCCCGGTGGGCTTGGCTCGGGCGGGGATGGAGTTGTCGCTGGTGCGGCGCCAAGAAGAGACGCACACGTTGATCGACTCCTTGTCGATGTAGCGCTGGAGCGGGAGGGTGTAGACGATGAAGGAGCTGTCTTCTTCCCGCAGCACCGGGGAGAGTTGAGTCGAAGCGCTGACGATCAGAGGACGCACGTAGACGTCGTGGTGCACGTCGTTCTTGCGCAGGATCTCCAACACCACTTCTCGCGCTTCTCGCTGACCCAACGGTAGCCGTAGGAACAACATGCGGGCCGAAAGGCTGAGGCGGCGAATGTGGTCTTCGAGTCGAAAGACCAACACCTGCTCGTTGTCATCTGCCAGATAGCCACGGATCCCGCCGAAGCAACCGAGGCCGTAATTCAGCGCGCGAGCACGAACGCTGATCGTGGCATCGCCGTCGTCGACGAAACGTCCATCGATGTAAGTCACCATCAGACACCGGAGAATGCCAGACTTTGCGCGGTGTGACAGCGCAGATCGCGTGGATGGATCCCGGGGTTTGCCAGCGGGTTTCGTGCTGGGCCACTGGGCCAAGGTCCGGCGGTCCGAATCGGGTCTCGAATGCCGACGTTCTGTCGGTGCGCTCAGTAGACCGATTCGAGTTGGAACCGAGCGACCGCCGCGGTCATCCGGGAGAACTCGCTGCGCCCGAATTGGGCGTCACTGGCCATCCAGTCCATGTGCGCGGAGGGGCGGAAGCGGTCCTGGAAGTGGCCGATGATGTCCAAATGGTCGGCGGCGCCAGCCCAGATGACCTGATCGTGCAGCATGCTCAGCGTCGGCACCACGCCGTCGCTAGTCGTGGCGTCGACTTGCTTGCCGAGCTTGCGACTCAACTGCCGCAGCTGCTCGTCGCTGGGTTTGGCGTAGCGATAATGCCGGTGAGGTTCGCTGGTAATGCGAAACAGCGCTCGGTAGAGGGCTGCGCTCAAGGCATCGTAGGGGGAGACCACGCGAGTGCCTAGACGCCGCAAGCTCGCCGGACTCGAGCCACTGACGACGCAGCCGTAGCGAACATGCTGGTTGTCGACGATGGTGGTGTTGAGCAAGTCCATGGCCTCAGGGGTTGTCTGGATCAGCCCCCCTTGGTCTTCGCGCAGCTTGTTGAGGTAGGTGATCAAGGCGTTGCGGCTGTCGCGGTCGACGTAGCGAAGCAGAGCGTCAGTCACACGTCGAAAGACGCGGGCGTCTCCTCCGAACAGTTGGTCCACACTGCCGATCGACGCGAGCAGGCGCGAGAACAGCGCCAACGATGGCTCGCCAATCGAAAGGCCGAGCACCGTCAGGAGGCTGACCAGGTACAACACGCGACCGCCAGCAACGGTGGTGAAGTACGTCGCCAGCGGTGTGCCGTGATTGGGCGTGTTCATCAACACGGCGGAGCGTACCCACTTTCGCCAAGCGAGCTGCTCGTCATCCAGCCCGAGATCGGCGCTGGCCGAGAGCACCAAGCGGATGTCGATGCCTCCGGTCGAATGCCCCAACAAGTGAACGGGTTCGCGCTGCCCGACGCACAACTTGCTCAGGGTACGTGCGAGAATCCTCGCGCGATGCCGAACGCTGGCGGTGGGTGGCGTCGCGATGACATCGGCTTCGAGGCGAAAGCCACTGGCGCGAAAGTGACGCGTCAGCTCGCCGCGCAGGTGCCCGAAGTAGTCGTACCCGGCGAGTTGGGAGAACCCGAACATTCCGGGTACGAGGTAGAGACGGTGGAGCTGACTCAACCTGGCCTTGGCCCGTGCTCGCGGCGAATCTCTACGACCCAGCGCGGGCTAGGGGGTAGTGAACGCCACCGCAACGTTGAGTTCGAAGTCGAAGCCGACGCGGATGGTGCCGCCTTCCGGGGCGGGCAATGAAGCGACGCTGGCTCGCTGTCGGTGGACCGACACACGGCCCGGCCCGTCCAGCTCACGCAGCCAATCTGCAGCGATGGTCCCCGCGCCGATTTCGTCCGCGAACGCGCAGCGCACTCTCACGGCTTGGTCGTCAGTCAACTCGACGGTCACGACGTCGGCCTCCGACTGTGATTCGACCCGCCAAGTGACGTCCAACGGGGTCTCCGTCGATACGCTTTCCACGAGCGCCAGTGGCTCGCCGCCCAGGGTCACGTCCCGCAGCTCCGATGGCGCCGGACTCTGCAGCTCGAATCCCGGCAGCTCACTGCCCCCGCTGACGGCGATGCGGTAGTCGACCCCCGACGGCAGTGCGTGAGCGGAACGGTCGCGGCTAGTGTAGACCACACCAGAAGCGAAACTCGAGATGCTCGGGAACGCGTGTGGGGCGAGCGATATGCTCGCGGGATTCGCGTTGCCGTCACCCTCTGCGGAGAGCGTCACTTCGCCGACGTCGAGCAGCCGCACCTCGCCCATGTTGGCGAAAGCGGCTCCCGCCGAGGTCGTGGGGATCTCGCAACTGCCGACCTCTGGTATCGGTTCGACCAGCCCCGCCGCGGCCAGCGTCTCTTTGCTGCCCGTCGCGGTTTGCGCGAAGTGCGCCATGGCCTCTCCGGCTTCCGTCTCGGCACTGCTCGTACGCGATACGACCACTCGGGCCTCGATGCCGGGGGGAGCGTCGCTCTCCGTTGCCTCCGCAGGGGCTTCGCCGGCGGCGGAGCAAGCGCTGGCCGCCACCGCTCCAACGACCAGCCCGAGCTTGGCTCTCTTCGGAAGCTTCAACACCTGCCAACCATACGATGAGGTGTGGTCCGCAGCAAGGCGAGGTACGTGAAGAATCCGTCAGAATCTCACGGCCAGAGACGCGGCTGGGGTCAATGAAATGCCGTCGAAACTCTCTTCGAGGCGTTCGGCGGGCGTGTCTTGCCACGGCAGCTCGACCGTGCCCCTGCCGTCGTGGAACGTGCCGTCCAGCTCGACCCTCACCCACACGGGCTCCACCCCCACGGACGCACCCAGGGAAGCGCCAGCAAACCAGCGGCTCGCTTCCGCTTCAGCGTCGATTTCTCGGCCCCCCGTGACGAAGGGCAGCGCCCCGCTGACCACCTCGTAGCCGAGCCGGGTTCCGAGCCACAAGGCGACAATCTCGCCCGGGCTTTGCCAGCCGAATGACAGCGGAACGTCTACCGAAAAGCCTCGTCCGGACCAATCGAGACCTTCGTTCGACAAGCCTTCCCCCGAGACATCGCCCACGGGCGATTGGGCCGAATGGGTCAGTATGGACGCGGCTCCGACGCCAGCGCTCAGCGCGAAAGCCTCCAGTCCCAACGCGTGACGCAGCCCCACACGAAGTGCGCGACCGGTGTAGCTGAGGCTCCCCTCGTTGCCGCCATCGATGCCCACGCGACCAGCAATCCAGGGGGAGAGTCCTGGCGCGATCATGGCCTCTTGGATGGCGCCCCTCACGAACTGTCGATTGAGCGTATCGTTGGTGCCGACGGTGTCGAGTTCGCGAGCGCGATCGATCTCGTTCGCTGGCTGCCCCACGACCAGTTGACTCACCACGCCCGCGCCGCCTTCTACCGCACCTGGTGCCAATGTTTGTGCCGGATGCATGCCGACGAGGCCTCCGCCGCACCCAAGCAGCAGCCACCCGAGACTCGCCCACGCGAACGGGGCAAGCCCGTGACGGGCGCCCGATGCCTGGACTCGTCGTGCCATGGCGGTTGGGGCTAGCCAGCGGCGGAGCACAGGTCAAAGGGTGTGTTTCGGGGTCGGCTGACCGGAGTAGTTAGAGGGAGGTTTCTGTGGGTTTGCCTGGGATCGGTCTGCCCACTAAGTTCCGCCGGCTCATGTCCTCGCATTTTCGCACTTTGGCGGCTCTCTGCTGCTTGCTTGGAGCCTGCGCCCCAGAAATCGGGGACGACTGCTCGACGTCAGCGGATTGCGCGACAACGGACCAGAGTCGGCTGTGTCTGTCGGAAGCGTTGGAGAGCTTCCCGGGGGGCTACTGCACGGTGTTCAACTGCCAGCCCGGAAGCTGCCCATCCGAATCAGTGTGCATCGGCTATCGCACCGCCCTGGCCAATGCGCCCGAGTGCCAGGACCCGTCCGCACGGGCCCGGCTCCAGCAGACGTACTGCATGCGCACATGCAGCAAGGACGGTGACTGTCGCACGGGATACGCTTGCATCGACATGGGAGAAGAAAACCCCTGGGGGGCTGCGGTGCTCGAGGAAGGCAAGCGCGCGAGCCGAACGAGAATCTGCGCCGTTCCCTATTCCGAACCAGAGGATGCTCCCGATCGAAGCGCGGACGTGTGTTCGTGGCAGCTGCCGAGCGGGGATACAGGATCCGTCGGCACTCCTGACGCGGGCTCCAGCGCCCGTCCGGTCATGAGCGACGCCGCTGCTCCCTCGGGCGGCGGAGCGATGGATGCCTCCCCCGCGGACGCCGCTGGTGCTGCGGCGGATGCAGCAGTTTCGCTCGCCGATGGGGGTTCCAGTCGGGTGCGGGATGGCGGCGAGACCGCGCCGCCGGACGCCTCCGACGCGTCTTCAAACGGGATGTCGGCGGCAGACGCTGCCGCCGCGTCAGATACGCAGCTCGGCGACGCCGCAGCTGACGCCGCGCCCTGAGCTTGGCTTCGCCCGGGCTACGCTGGGCTTGGCTTCGCCACTAGGCTGCGGCGCCGTCCCTCGTGACTTCCAGTCTGGGGCGCCCGCGGCTCACATCGCCGCGGAGTAGGCGATCACGGCGTAGACGACGGCGAAACGAGGCAGGCGAAGCAGCGTGATCGGCGCCAGCCGCCGCCAGCGCATACCCAGGGCCCCCGAGCTGATGCAGATCAAGCTGAAGGGAAGAGGGGTGATTGCGCCCAGAGTGACCGCCCAGCGGTCGTACTTGAGAACCTGCTTGGCGTACTTGTCTCTCAATTTGCCGACGAAGCGGGTCGACCATTCGAACTTCGAGAAACGATGACCAAACCACCACCCGACGTTGCCAGCCAGGGCTGATAGCAGCCCAATCACCGGCAGCAGCCAGGGCCACTGGTCTCTCAACGCGCTGTTGGCGATCACGATCAGCACCAAGTCCGGGGGAAGTGGCGAGAATATCGCGTCGGTGATGAACAGCGTCGCCAATAATCCAGCCACTCCAATCGTGGCGTAGATGCCGTGGGTGACGGCTAGCAGTTGCTCTTGGAAGATCGAGCCGACCACGCTCAGTCCGCCGAACAACGCGATCAATACCAACACCGCCCGCAGCAGGTTGCGCCGTATGTAGCTCGAAAGCTCGTCCTCTTTGGTGAGGTCGGGGCTGCTCAATCGGCGAGAGCGGACGTCTGGCATGCGCCGGGAGCTATTGCAGCCCTCGCGAGCGGGGGCAAGGGGGCAATTGACGAGCGCGCGGGTGGTTCGCGAATGGCTGGTGGTCCGGGCGGAATGCAGTGCAGGGCGTTGCTCCTTGTGCTCTGATTCGGAGTTCGTGTTCCTCCCGAAGCCGCTCCCACGAAATATCGATGCTGCTCTGCGAGACGTTCGGGATGCCAAGCTCAGTGTCCGGCGCTCTGCCTTGAACGACCTGTCGCGGTTTGCCGAAGGAGAGAGTCGTTCGTCGGCTTTGGAGGCGATCCAGGAGGCGTTGCTCTCCGACGTCGACGCTAACGTTCGCGCCGATGCAGCCGTCGCTCTGGCGGACGTCGATGGGAGCGAAGCATTGCCGGCGCTGCTCGAGGCCGCGTCTGACGCACACGAACGGGTGCGAGAGATGGCTTTGCTGGCCATCGGAGAGCTCAGTCCCCCCGAACATCGTGACGTGGTGCCGCTGCTCGAGCGAAACCTGCAAGCAGGTTCCGGTGCGGTACGCTTTCAAGCGCTCGCGGCCGCCCAGCGTGTGGGTCTACCCCAGTGGGAACAGAAGCTCATAGCCGCCAGTCGCGATGCCGACCCCAAGATCCGCTACTTGGCTTTTCGTTTGATGGAGGAGCACTTCGACGGAGAGCGCCCGCCGGACTTCGTGTTGTCGCGAATCGTCTCGGCACTGACCGATCCCGAGCCCGAAGTGGCTGTCGCCGCCGCCATGCTCGGAGCGCCCTCCGGGTTGTCGGCGGCTCGCAAGCGCCTGGTGGATGCCATCAATCGGGGCTTGCGCCTACCGGCGCCCGAAGACGAGCAGACGCTGATCGAGCTGTGCGGTGAGCTGTCGTTGGACAAGGCCATTCCCGGCTTGCGACGCGTGGCTTGGGGACGCTTTGGTTTGGTACCGGGGCGCTTCGCGTGGCACGCGAAGGTTGCCTTAGCGCGGCTGGGTGATGCGGCGGCGCGCAAGCAGCTGCAGCGCGGGCTCCACTCGCGCAATCGTGATGCGCGCACGCTGGCTGTAGCTGCGGTTGGTCGCGCTCGCTGGGTCGAGCTACGCCCCGAGCTGGAGCGTATGCAGCGCGCAGGGTTGGCTGAGCCGGAGGCCCTGACCGAAGCGCTCGAGTTGCTGGCGCAGGACTAGAGCCGCGAGCTCGGAAGCACACTCGTGCACCCAGTTGGCGGCATCTGCTTCGGGGCGGTTGCGGCCAGCCGTTCGACGAGTTGGGAGGAGGCGAGTGCGCCTCGTCGGAGGTGTCTTCCGGTGGGGCAGAGCGCCTTGTCGGCATCGCCAATTGGCTGTACACGAGGTTCGATGTCAGAAACGTACGATGCGATCGTGCTCGGCGGTGGCCCGGGAGGCTACGTCTGCGCGATTCGGCTAGGGCAACTCGGGCTGCGCACTGCATGCGTCGAGGCTGAAGAAGTTGGCGGCGTCTGCCTCAATTGGGGCTGCATCCCTTCCAAGGCGCTCATTAGCAACGCGCACCTCTATCACAAGGCGCAGCACGCAGATGAGGTTGGCCTGACCTTCGGTGACATCCAGCTCAATCCAGATCGAATGCAAGACTGGAAGGACGGCATCGTCAAGAAGCTCACCGGAGGCGTCCGAGGCCTGCTGAAGAGCAACGGCGTGACTCTGATCGAAGGTATGGGGCGCTTCGTCGACGCCCAGACGCTGGAGGTCTCGGGCAGCGACGGGAGCAAGAAGCGCGTGAGTGCGACCCGCGGCGTCGTCATCGCGACCGGCTCGGCAACGATTCAGGTGCCAGGCTTCGAGTTCGACGGAGAGGTCGTGATCGGGGCGCGGGAGGCCGTGAGCCTGCGCAAGGTTCCCAAGCGCTTGCTGGTGATTGGCGGCGGCGTGATCGGGCTCGAGCTCGGCATGGTCTACCAGGCCTTTGGCTCCGAGCTGACGGTGGTGGAGCTGACTCCGGGTCTGCTGCCGGGCATGGACCCCGATGCGATTCGCGTCGTGGAACGCACCATCAAGAAGCGTGGCGGTACGGTCATGCTCAACACCAAGGCCGAGAGCCTCAAGCGAACCAAGACGGGGGCGACGGTGAAGGTGACCACCACCAGCGGTAGCGAGTCGATTGACTGCGACCAGGTGCTCGTTGCCGTCGGCATGAAGCCGCGTTCGAAGGGGCTCGGTTTGGAGGAGGTCGGCGTCGAGATCGACCAGCGCGGCTTCATAAAGACGACCGACACGTGTCAGACGAACGTGCCCGGCATCTACGCCATCGGCGACGTCAGCGGTCCCCCGATGTTGGCGCACAAGGCCAGCAAGGAGGGCGAGATATGTGCTGAGGTCATCGCTGGGGAGAAGGCCGGCAAGGATTGGGTCACCGTTCCCGGCATCGTCTTCACCGATCCTGAAATCGCCCAGGTCGGTTTGACTGAGGCGCAAGCCAAGGAACAGGGCAAGAAGGTCAAGGCCGGTCGTTTTCCCTTCAGTGTGCTGGGGCGGGCAATGAGCATCCGCGAGACGGACGGCTTCGTGAAAGTCGTGCGCGACACGGAGACGGACTTGGTCCTCGGTATCACCATCTGTGGGCCGTCGGCGTCCGACTTGATCAGTGAGGCGGTGCTGGCGCTGGAGATGGCTGCCACGGCGCAAGACCTGGCATTGTCGATTCATCCGCACCCGACGCTGGGCGAGGCGTTGATGGAGGCCAGCGCGGCCTCGCTCGGACACGCCATCCACATCGCCAACCGCTGATGAGCGGAGTTCACTCGAGACACGAAGCTGTTACGAAATACTGAGGCTTTCCCTATGGGCATTTTCGACCGCATGAGCCGCGTGATATCGTCGAACTTCAACGCACTGCTCGACGAAGCGGAGGACCCGGCGAAGTCGTTGGCCCAGACGTTGCGAGACATGGAGCACCAGCTGCGTCTCGCGAAGAAGGAGCTGGTGCGCGCTGTCGCGGCGGAGCGCCAGCTCAAGAACAAGGTCGGAGAGCTCGAACGAGAGTCTACCAGGTGGGAAAAGCGCGCCGAGCTGGCCGTCGAAAATGGCGACGATGAACTCGCCCGGCAGGCATTGCTTCAGAAGCGTCGAGTCGCGGACGAGCAGGCGCGCACGGAGAAGCTTCGTGTTGCACAGCGAGGCAATGCCTTGGAGATGAAGTCGACTTGGCAAAGCATGCAAGCCAAGTTCCGTGACTTCAGCAACCGCAAGCACACCATCGCTGCTCGCGCAACGCAGGCGAAGGCCGGAGGCGGGATCGAGAACCTGGGCGGTGGGGGTGACGCCTTCACCGAGTTTCAGGCCATCGAAGACCGCATCGATGGGGTCGACGACGTCATGGACGCTCAGCGAGAAGTGGACCAGATGTTGGCGACTGGGGGCAGTCCCGGAGGGATGACCCGGCAAGAGGTCGAGCTGAAGTTTCAGGAACTCGAGGGCAGTGTCAGCGGCGGGTCTGACGCCAGTTCAGGAGGGGAGTTGGACTCGGAGTTGGCGGAGCTGAAGCAGCGAATGAGAGTGCGCATCAAATGACAGACCGCTTGGTGGTTTGCTTCTGTTGGCGGGACCGCGACACTCCTCCTGAGCTTTACATGCGCCACCACGCCGTGGTGGCAGAGAGCATGACCGCACTGGGCGGTGAGTCCGTGTCATGGGGTGCGGATCGCTACGCTTTCGCTTTCGAACCCGACTGTGACGTAGTGACGCTGGTTACTGCCGTGCTTGCTGCTCTTCGGGCGGAGGCGACTCACTCGGCGGGGTTGTCGTGCCGTGGGCTGTTCGATGGAGGGGAGAGGCAATGGGGACCGGCCTTGATGGTGGCCGAGCATTTGGCGCTATCCGCGAGGCATCGGGAGCTGTTGCTCGATACGGACGTCGACGCGGTTCGTGCGGGCATTTTCGCCACGGTGGGCATGCTCTCGGCGCCCATCGGAGAATTGGCAGTGGAGGCTGCTTTGATGGTGGCCACCGCGTCGGAGCGACCGGTTCGGCGCACGTCGTCGCCGCCCGAAGAACCCACGGATCCGGAGACCGTCCGACGTTGGGACGGGGAGGTGCCGCAGCACGTGCCCCGGCTGCTCGATGACGACGAAGTAGCCAACAGTGGCGTGCCGACGCCGGTCGCATTGCGCGCGTCGAATCCTCCCCCGGGCGCGGCGCCTGCGACCGACTTCGAAGAGTCAGGGGACACCGAGGTCGTCGAGCGTCCGACCGTCTCCGATTTTCCGCGTGCGAGCTACTCTTCAATCGCGCCGGAGGAGGTGGAACCCTCGGTGGACGCGCTCTTCGATCCCGACGCCAGCGAACCGACAGACACGAAAGACGAGACGCAGGATGCCGGCGGGGCCGAGGCCGCAACCACGGACTTGGCCGCACACTCCCAACTTGAAGGGAGCGAGCAGAGCGCACCGGAAGAAGGCGCCGCTGCGAACGGCGCGCCCGCGGACGACGATGATGCGGACACGGCTGTCGCGCTCCAGGTGCCGCCGTACCGACCGTCACCAGCTCCGGAGGAGGTGACTCGCCGAGTGGTGGCCGTGAGCGACGAGGACGCGGAAGAACGACGCCCGTCTCGTCCCAGCGTGACGGGATCGATCCCACCCGCAGACGAAATTCCCCAGCTGCCGAAGAAAGTCGGGCGGCGTTTGAGCAAGCCGCCGCCCAAACCTCGTACCTCGTCGCCGCCAGCCCTGAGCAAACCGCCGCCCAAACCTCGTACCTCGTCACCGCCGAGTCGACTGAGCGAGCCACCGCCGAAGCCCCGCCCGAGCGTTGCCGCGCGTTCCACGCGTTTGAGCGAACCCCCGCCCAAACCGGAGCTGCACACGCGCAAGTCGCGTCCCGTGACGCAGGCGGTGCAACCCGAGCAACGGCCGACCTACCCAGGGGGGATTGAGCTGCAACCGCCGCAGTTAGCGGCGCTGGACGACGCGCCTGAGGCCTCCACGGCGAATGAGGCGGACAGCGATAGCGACTTGGTTGCGCGGTTGGAGGGCAACGCTGAACTCGCCGTGGGCGAGATGGAGGCGGGCTTGTTGCGTTTGCACGAGGCAGTGGCGCTCGCTGCGGCGGAAGGGCCAGCTCAGGAGAGCCGCGCACGATTGACGCTGGCAGCCGGCTTGGTCAAAGCGGGGCGCTCACGACAAGCCCTCCTGGAGGCGATGCAGGCGCTTGCCTTCGCGCGTAGTGCCGCCGATGCGGAGGGTGAACGGGCCTGTTCACGGCTCTTGGCCCAGTTGGCGCGTTCCGCCGACCGGGACGACATCGGGCAGAAGTGGGACGAGCTAGCACAGGCCCCCGAACCAGTTGCGGCCACTGAAGAGCCTGCCGCGGATCAAGAACAACCCGACGCGGAATAGGTGGATCCTTCGGCCGACGGCGACGACCGTCGCGGCGGGAACGTATCGCGCCGACGCGATCGGTCAGGGAAGTTCATCAGCGCTCTCGGGGTGAGTCTGGCCCCACACCTCGCGCAATATTTCCGCCACGGCCTCGTACAGCTCTTCGGGGATCTCGTCGCCCGACTGCAGTTGGCGCAGGGCTCGAGCCACGGGCACGTCCCGCACCACCGGAATACCGTAGGCGCGCGCTGCTTCGACGAGTTGCCGCGCGAACTCACCCTGACCGCAGGCAACGACCGTGGGGGCTTCATCGCGGTCCTCGTCGTAGCGCAGTGCGGTTGCTAGATGTGTGGGGTTCACAATGACGACATTGGCGTTCTTGAGCGCGAGCAGCGACGAGTTGTCGAGCATCTCCTGGTGGGCGCGGCGTCGCTCCTGCTTGATCTGAGGATCCCCTTCAGACTCCTTGTATTCTCGTTTGACCTCGTCTTTGCTCATGCGGTTTCGCCGAAGCCAGGCCCGGCGGGTGACGACGACGTCGACCGCGCCCATCACCAACGTCAGCCCCAACGCCAGCCACAACAGGCGCATCGTCACCGTCGAGCTCGCCACGGCAGCTTTCAGTACGTCACCGCTCGTTGCGGCCAAACTCGGTGCCTCGCGCTCGAGCGTCGTCATGCACAGCCAAGTGAGCAACAGTGCCGTCAACAACGCTCGGAGCACCTGAGTGACCCGCTCGAGTGAGAACAGCTTCTTGATGCCTTGTGCGGGATTGAGCTGGTCCAACTTGGGTTGCAGCCGGGCGAAGGTCACGAGCCCTCCGGTCTGGGCGACGCCGAAGCTTGCGGCTGCCAAGGCCGCAGCGCCCAACACGGGCAGAGTCGCGGCGAAGACTTGCTGCACGACCGCCCACGGAGATGGCGCGGCCCCGCTCAGAGCATCGCGCAATCCCGCTTGAAACATCTCGACCGTCACACCGGCTGCGGACGGGATCAACACGACGGCAGCCGCGAGACCCGCGGCTTGGTTCAACGCTCCGGAGACCGGAACGTCACCTTGTTCTCGAGCTGTGCGGAGCCGCCTTGGGGTGGGCTCTTCCGTCTTGTCCGAACTCATGCTCGCCTTTCGGCCTCACGGAAGTGGGGTTGCGTGTCCGGCCGCGCGGGGTGCGGCTCAGAAGCCGGGGACTGGAAACGGGTTGCCGCCCGAGCTGCGCCAGGCGGCCGCGGCTTGCTGGATGATGGGTGTTCGGAGCTGAGGGGGCGGGTGGGAGCGCTCGAACGAGGTCAGAATGTCGGACGGCGACAGCTGGCTGAGACCGGCAAAGAAGCGCATCGTCAAGAGCCCACCGCCCTCGGACCAGCCCGCGAGACCGCGGGCCTGACGCGCGCGCCCAGCGTCCAACACGTTGTACGTGCCCGCCAGATCGGCAGCGATTTCGTTGGGCTGATTGAATAGCGGTACCGAGCTGGACAGTACCCGTGCCACTTCACCGGCGCCGAGCGGATCGCTGCCTGCCGTGCAAGGCAGGTGGCCAAGGTGATGATGTCCGAGTTCGTGCCCCAACACGAAAGCGACTTGCTCGTCGAACACTTGGTGCTGGCGAGCCAGCACGCGTTGGTCTCCAGCGCCGGGGAATAGCCCGACGGGCGGCGCCGGCACGGGACGGCCCGGGCGAAGGGAGGTCGCCAGCGAGCGGATGTAGGTATCGACCGTGGCCGTCCCGAAGATTTCGTCATGCGCTTGCGCCTGGGCTAGCGCCGCTTGGATCTGGAGCAGCCCATCGGTGATGGCCATCGCGCTTTTGCCATTGGCGCAAGCGGCAAAGGCGTTCACTTCGCCCGGAGTATCGTCGACCACCAAGGGGATACCGCCAACGCGCTGCTGCTTGTTGGGCGGAAGCGCGGCAACCAACTCGAGCAGTGTGTCTTGCGCGCGCTGACGCAAGAACGTCAGTTGCGAGGTCGTGATGGGATCATTGGTTGGCGCAGCGACCACGGGCGGTGGCGCCGCCGGTTGCTGTACGCCCGGTTGAGCTGACGCTGGCGGAAGAGCCGCCGTCGGCGGCGCAATCGGCGGTGGTGCCGCCGGTTGTTGCGCGTTCTGCTGGTTGCTGGAGCTGCACGCCATGGCGTGCAGCAAGAGGACCCACGTGAGCCACGAGAGGGGGTGTCGGACCATGGGCGAAACCATAGCCGCTTTGGGTCTCACGGGCAGCCGTGATCCGTCGTCATTGCATGATGGCCAAACCCGCGATGAACGCGACGTAGGTGAAGACGAGCCCGCCGCCCTCCCAGCGCGTGATGTGGCGCTCACGCCACATGCTGAGGGCCATCACGAACGTGAGCCCGATCATGACCGAGAGGTCGAACTTGGCCTCCTCCAAGCTGCCGTTGATGGGCATGACCATGGACGTGGTGCCCAGGATCAGCAGGATGTTGAACAGATTCGAGCCCACGACGTTGCCTACGGCTAGATCCGAGTGGCCTCGGTAGGCGGCCATGACGGACGCGGCGAGTTCAGGCAGCGAGGTTCCGAAGGCAACCACGGTCAATCCCACGATGCGTTCGGAAACCCCGAGCGCCTGTGCCAAACCGACCGCTCCTTTGACGAAGCTCTGCCCGCCGGCGAGCAGCACGGCCAAGCCTGCGAGCAGAAGCGCCCACAGAATCCACGTGCTCTTGTGAGCTGCTTCAGCGGCTATCTCTTCTTCGACGTCCGAACGTTCGGGCTCACTGGCGGGTCCCGACGTGTCCGCCGTACGTGGTTGGCGGTGTTTGGCCCAGATGAAGGTCGCCCACGTGAAGCCGGCGGCCCCCGCGGCGAAGCAAGCCCCCTCCAGGCGACTGATCACGCCGTTCCACAACACCGGCACCACCGCGAGCGTCGCAACGAGCAAGAACGGCACCTCGCGCTTGAACAACAGACGATCCACTCGCGGGGGCTTCAGCAGCGCCGTGATCCCGAGGATCAAGCCGATGTTGGCGATGTTCGAGCCCACGACGTTGCCGAGGGCGATGGGGCTCTGCCCCTGGGTGGCGGCCAGCAAGCTCACGGCTAGCTCCGGTGCAGACGTTCCGTAGGAAACGACGGTCAAGCCGATCACGAGCGGAGCGATGCCGAGTTTCAGCGCCAGCCCCGAGGCTCCGGAGACGAGCCATTCCGCCCCGTAGTAGAGGCATAGCCCTCCCAGCAGCAGTAGGCCGAAGTCGATCAGCATGGATTGGAGTGGTCAGAAATTGCCCGCGGGCCCTCCCGCTGCTTGCATCTGTGATCGGACGGCCGCAGACCGCAAGCTCTAGTCGTCTCTGCCGGCGTGAAGGCAGTATTTGACCGGCCTTCCTGCTTGGAGTCCGGTGTGTGGGTTTGTGTTTCTTTGGCCGGCCTACGACACTGGGGGCGTGACGAAGCTCGCGCTGCATTGGCAGATCTTGATTGCGCTGTTCTTCGCGCTTCTGCTGAGCGTGGTCGCGGGGCCAGAAACATCTCTGGCCGGCGTCGCCGTGGTGGACGTGTGCGACTTCATGGGGTCTTGGTTCCTGAGGGCCCTGAAAATGTTGATCGTGCCGCTGATCATCTCGTCGATCGTGATGGGGGTGGCCAGCGTCGGCGGGGGCAAGGCCTTGGGGCGCCTCGGGGCGAAGACTGCGGGTTACTACCTGCTGACCTCGCTGCTCGCGGTGGTTACGGGTCTCGTTGTCGTCAGTGTGATCGAGCCAGGGGTGGTCGACGGACAACCCGTCAAGGACTTGATTGGGCTGCACGAGGAAACGGAGAGCGTCGCTGGCAAGGTGCAAGGTCGAGGTGCCGGCGACTTGATGGGCGTCTTTTTGCGCATGGTGCCGGAGAATGTCGTTCAGGCTGCTGCGGAAGGGCAGATGTTGGGTCTGATCTTCTTCAGCATCCTTTTCGGCGCCTTCATCAACCAGCTGCCTCAGGACTTGCGGTCTGCCCAGCGACGCTTCTGGCGCGGGCTGAACGAAGTGATGATGAGCATGACCAATTGGGTCATGCTCTTCGCTCCGTTGGGGGTCTTCGGCTTGGTTGCGAAGGTGTTGATCTCCACCAGCGACCTGATGGCGGCGCTTTCGACGCTGGCGGCGTTCGTACTCGCCGTGTTGTTGGCGCTGGCGGTGCACGTGTTCGTCACCTTGCCGCTGCTGTTGGCGCTGGTGGGCAAAGTGAGCCCGGTGCGACACTACAAGGCGGTTCTGCCCGCGGCGCTGATGGCGTTCTCGACTGCGTCGTCCTCGGCCACGCTGCCGTTGACGATGGAGCGCGTGGAACACAACGCCGGAGTCTCGGGGCGCATCACCAGCTTCACGCTGCCTCTGGGGGCGACGGTCAACATGGACGGCACAGCGCTATACGAGTGCGTAGCTGCGATGTTCATCGCGCAAGCGTACGGCGTGCATCTTGGGGCGGTCGAACAGTTCACGGTCGTGCTGGTGGCACTCTTGACCTCGATTGGCGTGGCCGGCATTCCCTCGGCCAGCCTCGTCGCCATCACGCTGATCCTGACGACGATTGGGCTGCCGATGGAGGCCGTCGGGCTGATCTTGGCCGTCGACCGTTTGCTCGACATGTGCCGCACGTCGGTCAACGTGCTCAGTGACTCAACGGCTGCGGTGGTGATCGCGGCCAGCGAGGGCGAGCGGGTTCTACAAAACGAATGAAAGAGGCGTTGCTCGTACCTTCAGCCTGGTCAGAGACGCTCGTCGCGCCATAACTACTTGGTCCGCACCGATGGTGCTCGGACACCTGCCCAACCTCACTCGAAGTGGTCGAACTAGCCGTACATCCCAAGATCGACGACTTCGCTGAAGCGGAGTGGGACGCGCTGCTCGGCGATGGGCCCCCATACTTGCGTTGGGCGTTCTTGCACGCCCTCGAAACGACCGGCTGTGTGAAACCGGAAAAGGGTTGGGCCCCGGCGCACCTCGAGTTGAGGGAAGGGGAGCGGCGGCTCGCAGTGGCGCCGGCCTACATCAAGGGCAACAGCGAAGGGGAGTTCGTCTTCGATCACTCGTGGGCCCAGTTCAGCTATGAGCGGCTGGGTTTCGACTATTATCCGAAACTCATCGTCGCTTGCCCGTTCACGCCAGCGACCGGACCTCGCGTGCTGCTCGCCCCAGAAGCGGACGCGACGGACGTGCTACCCGCGCTAGCGTCGGGTTTGCAGCAGTTTACCGAAAGCAGCGAACTGTCTTCGGCTCACGTGCTCTTCGCGGAGCGTGAACAGGCAGAGGCGTTGGCGCGAGCGGGCATGTCGCTGCGCCTGGGCATTCAGTACCACTGGCAGAACGCCGGCTACGGTTGTTTCGACGACTTCTTGGGCAGATACAACTCCAAGAAGCGCAATCAGATCCGTCGCGAGCGCCGAGAGATGGAGCGGCAAGGGTTGGAGCTCGACGTGGTCTCCGGCACCGACCTCGCTTCCGATCAGATCGACCACGTCTACGAATTCTATCGCCAGACGGTGCACAAGTACTTCTGGGGGCGGCAGTACCTCAATCGCGCCTTCTTTCACGAAGTCTGCTCGAAGATGGGAGAGAACGTGTTGGTCGTTTTCGCCCGCGAAAAAGGCAGCCGGACGCCGATCGCCGGGGCGTTCAATCTGATCGGTGGAGGCAAACTCTATGGCCGCTACTGGGGAGCGACGGAGGAACGGCGCTTTCTACACTTCAACGTCTGCTACTACCGTGGTATCGACGTCTGCATCGAGCGCGGCTTGAGCGCGTTCGAACCAGGTGCCGGGGGCGAGCACAAAGTGGCCCGGGGCTTCGGGCCGACGATCACTTACAGCACGCATCACCTCCGGCACCCCATTCTGGAGCGCGCCGTGAACGACTTCTTGCGGCGTGAAGGACAGGCGGTGCGGCGTGAACTGGAAGTCGACTGCGGCCCTCTGAAGCCCGCCGACGCGACGACCGACGATTAGCCGTCCGTCGTCGTGCGCGCAACGCGTCGCGCTCACTCGACGAGCGGGGACTGCCACGGCAACTGCCAACTGAGCCCAGCGTGTAGCACCCAGGTGTCTCGCCGATCATCGGCGAAACGACGTAGACCCCGGAGCGACAGCCACGCGCCTTCAGCTTCGGCCATCAACGGAAAGCCCACGCCCAAGCCCAATTCGAGACCGAGTTCACGAACGAATTCGCTGTCTTCCGGCTGCGCCCAGTACGCGCCCGCGCACACTGCGATCGAATCGACCGTGAGGTCGAGCCAGCTCGGGCCCGTCTGCAGTCCCAAGCTCCAACGCGGCAGGAAGGCGGGGCGCAAGTCCAGCCCGACCGAAAGCACGCGATCGCTGCCGCCTGACTCCAGTAGTCGACTGAAGCCTGCATAGGCTCCAGCCATCCAGTAGTAGTGAGCCGCAACGCGCACGCCGGGCGCGGGCCCCCCCCGTGAGGCCTCCACCAGGACTTCGCCGGACAGCGCCACGTCTCCGTCGAGGCGCCCGTAGACTCCATCGGCACGGGTGTCGATGGGGGCTACTTGCGACGGTAACCCGGCCCACGCCAGCTGTGGCAGGCCCAGAGCCAGACATGCCGCCACACAGGCGCTCAACGGTCGGATGGCGTTCAACGGGCTTTCCCTTGGGCCATGCACGCTCGCAATTCGGTGCGGATTTCGGCAGGGTAGAGCAATCTCACCTTGTGAAGTTTCTCGTTCTGAAGTCTCCCGAGTACGAAGGAAACCTCGGGCAGCCGCTTCTTGCTACCGTCGGGGAATAGCACCCAGAGTTCTCCGTGGGAATCGTCCAGCGGCGCCAGGGTCGAACGGTCGAGTCCGACGTAGACGTCGGGATCGAGCCCGCGGCCGTGGGCGAGCTGGCGGGCTGCATCATACCACTGGTTGTACGTTTCTTCCGTTGCTTCGTCGCCAAAGAGCTCGATGGTCTTGAACAGCTGCCGATTGTACAGACGGCGGCTCAAGTCGGAGAGCACGGGATCTTTGACCTGCTGCCAGGCACGGAGCGCCTCCCACATCACGTTGTCATCCAGCGCCAAGTATGCATCCAAGTGGGCATCGCCATTCAACGCCAACGACGAGACCCCCTCGGGAGTTCTGGGTAGGCGCGTGCCATCCTCGAGCAACTGCGCGACTCGCTGTAGGACACGGCTGAGCAGCCATTCGCTGGCTCGGCTCGCCTTGTGAAAGTAGACCTGTTGGAACATGAATATGCGCGCCAACACGAAAGACTCGATAGCAGGAATGCCCTTGGCGCCGTCAACGGCCAGCGGCGGCACTTCGTCACCATTTGGTTCGCCAATCCGCAAGCTGCGCAGCAACCAGTCGAGGTCGTAGCGTCCGTAGTTGACGCCGGTGAACAGGGCGTCTCGAAGCAGGTAGTCGCAGCGGTCGACGTCGAAGGTTCCGCTGACCGTGTGTGCCAAGTAGGTCAAGGGGTGTCTTCCAGCAATCAGCTCGCAGACACGCGCCGGCATGCCGGGATCGGCGCGCTCGAGAACCCGATGCACGTCCGTGCTCGGGTCGAGAATGAGGCGTTCCGTCCAGGCTTCGTGTCGGGGCCCATTGGGTAGCGCTTCCTCGAACAGGTGAGAGAATGGTCCGTGCCCAATGTCGTGGAGCAGCGCGGCGGCGAGGGCATCGCGAGCTCGTTCGGTCGTCAATCGTTGCCAATAGGGCAGACCGTCGTGGATCTGACGCAGGCGCTCGATGAACAAACGCATCACGTGGGCGGTGCCGAGTGCGTGCGAAAAGCGGGTGTGGTCAGCGCCGGGATACGCGAGTGCCGTCAGTCCCAGCTGGCGGATGCGCCTCAGACGCTGAACCTCTCGCGTCTCCAACAGATCCGGAACGATGCGGTAGGCGTCTGACTCGAACGAGATCAGGCCGTGAACGGGGTCGCGAAGTATCAAAGAAGTATCAAAGCGGTGTCGAGGGTTCGCGCGGTGGTCGGCGCGTGCGTTGCAGCGTCGACCGGCGGCGATTGAGCCAGTCCGTGCGGGCGTTTTCAAGTCTCAGTCACAGTGCGTTCGCCAGCATGGACTTCAATCCCGAAGCCAGCCACAATAACAGGATTTGACACTGGAATTTCCCCTGCCACCCATCGTCCTCGAGCGGTACTCGGCTCCAACGTCGTGATGTCGCGGTTGCTGGATGATTCCCCGCCTTTGGCACCAGTGCGTCTCGAGGCCGCGCTGGATCAACTCGGTCCTGGCGAGCTCGCGAGCTTGGCTCGAAGCACCGGGCTGGAGATCGACGAGAGCAAGCGGCTGACTCCGACTCAGCAATTGGCTCGCGGGCTTGCCAGTCGTCGTCAATTGGCCCACCCGGACAAGTTCGAGCCCGAGCAACAGGCGCTACTCATCGAATTGGCGGCGGCCGGCGGGCGGCTCGTCGTGGAGCGCGTGCTCGAGTCCGCCGCCCCCTTGATTGAAGGCGGATGGCTGTTCACGCGGCCCGCAGCCCGTGGCGTCGAGCTGGTGTTGCCCGCCGCCTACGTGCTCCAACTTCCCCCTTGGGAGGGAGAGGACCGGCGCTCGGTGCGGGTCTTGTTGGCCTCGTTGGACCGGAGTCAGGTCTCGCAGTTGGCGCGAACGTTCGATCCCCGGGGGGTGAACCTACCGCCGTCTCTCGCGCTCGAGTCGGCGTTCGTCTGTCTGCGGCAGCCGAAGCTGGTGCGCAGCATGGTTCGAGAGCTGGCTCCCGCCGAGGCTGAGTTGCTCAAAGCTGTTGTGAGGCAGGGGGGGGAGGCGGACACCGAAGAGTTGCTCGATCTCGCGCGCGAACCGATGCGGCTGCAGGTGGCGGGCACATTGGCTCCGCGCAGCGGCGGGGCGAGCTTCGAATTGGAACGGCGCGGCCTTCTGCTCCGACTGCCGCCGAATCGACACCTCGTTGCCAGCGAGGTCCGCGATGTCGTTGGTGAGCGGCAGCAACGCGCTCTGGCTCTGAAACGGACGAAGTTGCGCCGCACCTTGGAAGCGCAACACGTCGAGCCAGCCCGCGCGCGGTATTCGTTGGACCCGGCACCCGTGACCGTCGCGCTCGCGCTTCTGGTCGCGCAACGCAAGCCCGTCCGGGCTCAGGTTGGCACGCCCAAGACCCTCGTCAAGCAGCTCTCGAAAGGGGTTGGGCTCTCTGAGCGATCGGTAGCGTTGTTGGCGACGTTGAGCCGCAAGTTGGGGCTGTGGGACGCCGCCCGAGTTCAGCGCATGGTGGACGTCGATTTGACAGCGCTCTCTGCGGCCTTGTTCGACCTCTGGCTGAGCGGGGTGGGGTGGGATGAAGGGCGTGTGGAGCCCGAGCTGCTGCGGGCAGCACCGGGCGCGCGCCAACCGAGCCCGAGCGCCGCCCTTCGCAGAGTCGTGTTGGAGGACTTGGTGGAATTGGCGGCGTCGTGTTGGGTGCCGCTCGCGACCTTCGTCGAGTATTGCCTGGCAGACGTTCGTGCTGCCGGCTTGGAGCGTCAGCTGGAGCGGTTCGTCGAGCGCACGGGTATCGACGTCGTTGCTCCACAGCAAGCCGTCCGGACGATGCTACTCGAGAGTCTGCCGCTGCTGGGGGCCGTCGACATCGGAGAGGAGTCACCTTCGGACACTGGCGGTGAAGCGGGCGGCTTGTCGATCCGCGCGTCTGCGCGTGTCCTCGCGTGGCTCGGGGTTGGACCGCCGATCCCGCCGCAAAACGAAACGACCCGCTACGTGGCAGCTCTGACTCTGCGCTTGGGAGAACGGGCCGCGGTCAGCGATGTGCTGGCGGCGGGCGAACTCCTGGAGCCCGGGCGGACGGACCGCGAGCTCGAGCTCATCATCAGTCGCGCCAAAGTCGAACACGCCGTTCTGGCGGGTGGCTCGCCACAGCTGCTCCGCGAGCACCTCGAAGCGTTGGCGCCGCTTTCCGACGAAGCGGAGCGATTACTGCAGTCCGTTGCCCAGGCTCGAGCGCGCGTCGAATACGTCGCTGCTTCGGGCTTCGTCTGGGTCGACGACCCCGCGCTGTTGGACGAGCTGCGGGAACGGCGTGCGCTCGCCAAGCTGTTCGTCGAACCGTCACCACCAGGCGGGCTGCTCGTCTCCCCGGGGGTGTCCGCGGAGCGTTTGAGCCTGCGATTACGGCGCTATGGCATCGAGTTGTTGTCCGAGGGGGCCGGCCAGCGACTGCGTGCGGTGCGTGGGTGAGGCGGTGCGTTCTCGCGCCCGGCTTCGGGAAACCTGCGCAACCTTTCCACCCGAAAGGAACAACTCGCCGGGCAGCGGGTGGCCATCGTGCTCGCTCCGCCGCCGAACGCGACGGATTCCGAGTTCGAGCTCCAAGTCGGGTTTCGCCACTCCGCAGCACACGACTCTGTCGGAATCGAACCCACACCGCAGTACGAGTTCGAGCTCTCCATTGGAGACCACATCGGCACCTGCGCCGACGCGGAGCACCGCGCGCAAAAATGGAACCCGCGAAGTTGGCTTCGACGGCGTACGCCGCCAATCCGGTCTTCTCCAGCGCCTTGACCCGCTCCGCGGATGTGTCAGAAATCGCGTCCAAATCGTACACGAAGACTGGGGGTGGGAATCTTGTGCTCTACCAGGAAGCTTTCGAGGTGTTCTTCCGCGAAAATCGCCTGGCCCTCAGCGTCGCGGCCGAATCCGTTCACAGCCGTGGAGATGGCACGATGCAACAGCATTGCGACATGAGCAGGACGCCGAGTAATCTCCGTCCGTGCTGGCCGGTCGGTGAAACGCGGCCTTCCAAGCCTACGGTTGTTCACGTGCCGAGATTGGTCGTAGAGCAGCATGGAGAGGCGGGAGAGTAGCCACCCGTCCATTCGAACATGATATCGCTGGTACCGGCTCCAACTGACTTGGCCAAGTACGACCTGATCGAGGAGATCGGGCATGGCGGCATGGCGACGGTTTTCCGGGCGCGCGACAAGCGGCTGGAGCGCGACGTTGCTCTGAAGTTGCTGCACCGGCACCTGAGGGAGAGCGCGGAGATCGAGGCCCGTTTCAGCGCCGAGGCGCGCGCGGTCGCCAAACTCCGGCATCCGAACATCGTTGCCGTCTTCGACGTCTCCACGGAAGACGAGCCTGAGCACTACTTGGTGATGGAGCTCGTGCGGGGCCCGACACTGCGCGAGTTGCTCAAGCAGCACGGCAAGCTGCCCGTCGAAGTTGCCGCGGGCATCGTGCTCGAACTCGCTGCAGCACTGGAGCATGCGCACGCGGAGGGGGTCGTGCATCGCGACATCAAGCCTGAGAACGTGCTCATCGACTCGAGCGATTCGGGGCCGAGCTCCGGGCAGGACGCCGAGCCCGCCAGAATCAAGCTGACGGACTTTGGCATCGCGAAGTTGTTGGACGCACAGGGGGTGACGTCCACCGGCCAGGTTCTCGGCTCTCCAGCGCACATGGCGCCGGAACAGATCGAAGGCGGCGCCGTCGACAGGCGGGCGGACATATTCTCCTTGGGCGTTTTGTTCTACGAATGCGTGGTCGGACGTCTGCCCTTCGACGGCAAGAACCCCGCTCAGGTGTTGCGCAACGTCCTCGAGAGCAACTACGAGCCTCCGGTCAGTGCGTGTCCGACGGTGGGCGAGCGTTGGAACCGAATCATCGTTCAGGCTTTGCAGCGCGACCCCGAGAAGCGTCAGCACGACATCCACGAGTTCGCCAAGGCGGTCAAAGAGGAGCTCGACCGGGTAGGCATGGATGCCGTGCGACACGAGGTGGCGGCCTATCTCGCCAAGCCCGAAGAGTACGAGCGGAGCTTCGTCGAGCGCATCGTGGAGGGGTTGAAGGCGAGCGGGAACGCGGCTCGAGCCGCCCGCGACGTGCCTCTCGCGGCCGCGCAATTCAACCGCGCCTTGGCGTATCGTCCAGCAGACCCCGACTTGCTGCGCCACGTGTCTGGGCTGCGTCGACGGGAGCATGCATGGCGCATCGGTGCGGTTGCCGCTGGTTTGGCGGCTTTGATGGCGCTGGTGGTGATGGTGGTCCGCGCTTGGCCCACGGATGGCGAGCGACAATCGAAACGGACGGGGGCGGTACCGACCATCGCTCCTGCGCCCGCCAAGCCGCCGCCCAGCGCGTCCAAACCCGTCACTACCACCCGCGTGATTGACACCAAGCCGGCTCCTTCTGCAAAGGCGACCACCAAGAAGCCCGTCCGCCGCGTCAACGCCAGGCCACCGATCGCTCCCGGGCCCGAAGAAATCGCAGAGCTGGAGACCCGGAAGGTATCGATTCGCATTCGCGGCGCTGCTGGGGGTTCGGTCAAGATCGACGGCCAAGAGAAGCCTTGGTTCGGCGGGGTCGTGCACGAATTGACCTTGGGGGAGCATCTGTTCGAGTTCGTGCCCCCAAACACCAGCTGTTGCGAGGGCAGCAGCCGGCGCATTGCGATCGTTCCAGGCTCTGGCGCGCAGCAGGTCGTCGGGAAAATTCCTTTCAAAGACGCGCGTTTGGACATGCGTTCGGGCGATGCGAAGGGCTGGTTGGTGAGTTGTCCGACGCTGTTTGCGGGGCGCATGCCTCTGCCGGGGCTGCGCGCGGTTCCGATGAGTCAGGTCAAGGCGACTGGAACTTGTGTGCTCACCAATACGCTGGAGGGTTCCGTTACCCGCAAGAAAGTTGTTACGCTGTTCGCAGGGCAAACGACCATCTTGCCCTGGCCGTAGCAAGTCTCGCGGCCTGGTCACCCGGGAATGCCGCGTCTCGTTATCACCATCGCCTTGCTGCTGTTGTCGAGCCAATTGGCAAAGGCGCAGCCGTCCCAGTCAAACGCCGGGTCGGAGGAGTCTCGCCGTGCTGAAGCCTCTCAGGAGGATTCGAGCTCGGCTCGCCGCGGGAGCTCGAAACAGCGCGCCGATGACGCCAAAGAAGAGCAAGAGCGCGAGTCGAGCAGCGAGCTCAGCCTGGACGCGGAGTTGGAGCGCGCGCGCTCATACTACCAAAGCGGCGATTACGCCTCGTGCAAGCAAGCCTACCAAGACCTCTTCAAACACTTCCCCAAGACGCACGAAGGGGTAACGGAGGAGGAAATCGAAGAGGGCCGCGTCCACTACGCGGCTTGTCTCTTCGCTTTGGGTGACAAGAGCGGAGCCGACACGCAGCTGCGTTCGGCGATCGAGGACAACCCACTGATGGGCGCCCCCGATCAAGTCGTCTTTCCACAGCCATTTCGTGACCTGTTCTTCAAGGCCAAGGCGGACTTTCAGGATGAGGCCGAGCGTGAGCTGAAGGCGCAACTACAGGCCGCAAAAGAAGAACAACAACGCCGGGAGCGGCAGGCACTCGAGGAACGTCGCCGAGTGAGGCGGTTGGAACAATTGGCGGCCACGGAGACCTTGGTGCACCAGAATCGGCGCTGGGTGGCAGCCTTGCCGTTTGGGGCAGGCCAATTCCAGAACGGCGACGAGACCTTGGGCGCGGTTTTCTTGACGACGGAGTTGGCACTCCTGACGGCGTCGATCGTGTCCGTGTCGCGCCAATTGAGCATTCATTCCCAGGCCGACGGGGGGGCGAACGTCCGAGATCCGGATCCTTTCAACAATCAGATCCGCACGGCTCACGCGGTCGAGATTTGGGCCGGCGTGGGCTTTTTAGCGCTGTCGGCGATCGGAATCATCGAAGCGCAGCTGAGTTTCGTCG
>JBNKZR010000060.1:0-24399 GCA_050301735.1 Polyangiaceae bacterium
GGAATCGCGAAAATGCCGGGAATCTCAGCGAGCCAATCTGCTCATGCTCCTGCAGCCTAGAGGACTACTATGACGCCGGAGCGCGGTTCGCTGAAGACTGTTTTTGGGTACCGCACAACACCGAGGTTCTGCTACTCCTTGACGGCGTAGAGCACGCCCGTGGAGGTCGCCTGCAACTGCGCGAGGGAGAGACGCGGCTCGAGGCGGAGGATTGCCATGAGTGATATCAGCTGTGACTGCTCCTGTGACGTTGATTGGGGCCCTTCGTTTTGCACGGACACGATTCGCAAGGCGCGCAAAGAGCATCAGTGCTGTGAGTGTGCTGACACTATCCACCCAGGCCAGAAGTACGAGCGTGTCTTCGGTGTCTGGGATGGGTCCAAGAGAACGTTCATCACCTGTCTCCCCTGTGTCGCAATCCGAGAACGGTACTGCCCGAACGGATGGCTTTACGGTAGGCTGGTTGAGCAAATCCAGGAGTGTTTGCAGTTCGACTACACCAGGGTCCCACCAGAGTACGACTGGGATGAGATTGACGAGGAGGACGCTGCCAATGTTGCGGCTCACAGGCGGAGGAGCGCATGAGTGAATCCCAGCTCGCCGCCCGCATCTGCAGGGACCTCGGCAAGCTCGGCATCCTGGCAGTCATCATCCGAGCCGAGGCGCGCACACGGTGGGGGGCTCCAGCTGCTCCCAAAGGCTGGCCAGACATCCGCGTTGAGCCGCTGGGCTGGCTCGAACTTGGGAAGCGGAGGCGCAAGGAGAAGGGCGATCAGAAGCACCAGTCCGACCTCCACCGGAAGATCCGCGCTGTCGGTGGCCGAGTCGAGATCGCTGAGACGTACGAAGAGGCAATCGCGATTGTGATGAGGTGGCGAGATGGAAATTAGCGTAGAAATCGAGCACTATGGTGGACTGAGGAGAACTGTCCCAGTCATCAGCACGAACGACCACTACAAGGAGGTAGTCGTTGCCTGGCGCGGAGACGTCGCCCCCGTTCGTGTTCTGTTCGTGCGTGAGTACGAGAAGGTCACGTTTTCGCTCAAGAACGGGCTCATCGTCGCGCCGCTCGCTCAGCGCAACTGGCGCCTGACAAAGGAGTCGTTCGACACGATGCGCCAGCAACTCGGGTTGCGCCCTGGCCATCTCCACCGGTGGAATGTAATGCCTCCACGGAAGCCGCACGTTCCGCGCACGAGGGAAGACCCGCGACAGGAGAAGCTATTTTGACCTCACCACTACCCATCGGACTAGTCCGCGCCCGCCGCCTAAGAGGCCAGTCGCCGCCGAATACACGCAACTGCGCACGCGAATGGTTCGGGCCGTACATGGCGCTGTTCCCGTCGTGGCTTCGCACTGCGGACGGGGGCATGTGCTGGTTCTGCTGGGACAGTCGGACCGGGCGCGTCGTGGTGAGATCGATGATCACGCTGAGGAGGTGAAGGCAACCATGATACGCATCCTAGAAACCGTCTGGCGCACCGTCCCCTGGGCGCACGCGGTACACTATTGTCAGGGGGACGTGTTGGTGGTGCTGCGCAAGCAGGACAAGCGCAAAGAGCGGCTCGAGGGTCCTGAGTGGAATTGGCGCTGGCAGCCAGAAAACCTAGCTGGGTGGGTTCGGAGTAAGCTCGGCCCAGACGTTGCTGTCAAGGTGATCGTGGTATGAAACGCTTCACGCTCTACACAGCAAACGAGTCAGCAACCGCCGAACTGGTCGAGTCCGATTCCGGTGGGTGGGTGCGATGGGAGGACGCATACCTGGCTGTCGAACAAGCGTACAATAGAGGGGTTGCTGAAGGCAGACAGAAGACCGCAGCTGATGAGATTCTCCAGGCTGATCTCGACAGAATCATCAGCACCATGACCGAAGCCCAGCGCTGGGAACACCTTCGCGGTTCTCTACTCGTCAAGGGGACCACACAGACACGCGCAGTCATCACCGCTATGGAGCTGTGTGACGGCCTGCCGCTGTCCACGGGTCTTCCAGAGGCGCGTCGATACCGCCTCCGATTCCCAAGCGTGGGCAAGGACGAGGATGGGATCTACCACCTGACATGGGCGTTCACCGACATGCCGCACCAGACGTTTGCAATCGAGGTGCTGCCCGATGGTCGGCTCGAGTGGTTCTTCCGGGACCGTGAGAAGGACGTGACGCTCGGATCGGAAGACCCGGTGCGAAGATTGCCCACTGAGGCGCGGAAGGCGTTGTTGGTGTTCGGACTTCCGCGGAATAGGTGACGAGATGGACGACGACGCGAAGCTGACGGTTCGGTCGCAAGCCCAAGGCCTGCGGATATGTCGCAACGTGGAGTTGACCGCGAGCGGTAGGCGTGGCAGGAGTGAAGGAATGCTACCCCTGAACGATACCCGCTGCTCCTGGCTCCTCGTGGGCCCACGACAGTCCTTCGGCGTGTGTCGCGGGGTAGCAGCTGCCGTGGTCCCTCGAAGGGTCAGGAGCGACTGATGGATTGGTCGAACGAGCGCTACGTCAGGATCTACACTCGCGACAGCCGCAACCTGAAGCTGTTCGGATGGGAGGGCCGTGCCCTGCTGTGGGAGGTCATCCGAAAGGCTGACCGGGCCGGTGTGCTCGAAGGTGTGCGCGATGCGGATGATGTAGCGCTGATGGTCGACATGCCGGTTGAGGTGGTACGCACCGCGTTGGCCAGGATCCAGTCAGTCGACCCAGAGACGATCCAGATGTGCGGGCTGGGGGCTGTGCTACCCAGCTACATCCTAGCGCAGGAGTCGAAGCAGAGCGACAAGCAGAGGCAACGTGAGAGTCGAGCTCGCCGAGCAGCCAAGGCACTGCAGGTCACGCCATGTGATCTCGTAGGGTCACGTCCGGTGACCAGAAAAGCCGATTCTGTCACAGCTGGTCACAACGAGTCACAGCCGGTCACAGTGTGTCACTCCGTGCCTAGCTGTGCTGTGCCTAGCCTAGATCCCCCTGTAGTCCCCCATGGGGACGCTCGCAAAGTCTTCGACCACTGGGCCAAGACGATGGGTCACGAGCGAGCCAAACTCGACGACAAGCGCCGCCGCCGCATCGAAGCCAGGCTCAAGGACTTCACGGTCGAGCAGCTCTGCCAGGCAATCTCGGGAGCCAAGCGAGACCCGTTCCTGATGGGTGAGGACCCGCGGGCAGGTCGGCGCTACGACGGAATCGAGACCCTACTGCGCGACACAGGCCAGGTCGAGCGCCTGCTCGAGCTCGAGACCAAGGGGCAGCGTTCGAAGCCAAGGCCCCCCAAACCCTCCTCAGCCGGCTTCGTGTTCGATGAGAAGACCCAGACGTGGCGCAGGACCCGCAAGCCCTCTCAGCGCCCTGTAGACGAGCTTTCGGTCGGGGACGACCCCTGGGGCCTAGGAGGGACGACACGAGCGCAGGAGCCAGCCGTGGCCCCGAGAGGTGGCATCCAGGGTCTACTCTCGAATGTTGGGTCGCCAATGGACCCACCATCTGTGCGGAAAGGTAAGACAGTGGAAGAGATAGACGAGGCTTTGGCCAAGGAGTCGAAATGAATAACCATGTCTGGAAATCTGAAGCCCCACATATCTGGTTCAAACTGTGTTTGATCACGCCAGACAACTTCGGTCGGTCAAGCTACACGTCAGAAGATCCTGATGTGGTGGGGTGGAGTATCGGCGATGAGTGTGTCGAGGTCGCTATCATTGCTCCCGAGAAGCAGGAGAACCGCAGATTAGATTGGGCAGATGAGTGGCGCCGCTACTCGATTGTGGGGGCTATCCAGGAGGTTCAGACCGGAGTGAAGACGCCGCCGTCGCTTGAGAAGAGGATGCAGCTGGACAAAATATTGACTTACGCGCTTGAGCAATTCTCAACACCCTATAAAAGCGGCTACAGATCTGAGCGAGAGTCGTTGCACAGATCATGCGTGGAAGCGTCTGGAGGCCAGGAGCCAGTCAGCGCTGAGAAGATCAAGCGCATGGAATCGATGGCCGAGGCACTAGAGTTTGCGGCATCAAAGATCAGGCTTGGCATCGTGTTAGCGGAGGAGATCAACTCGGAGCTGGAGTCATGACCCGCGCCGAGTTCCACGAACTGATCAACCTCATGCTAGCCGCCCTGGATCGCACGCCGCATGAGCGGCGGCAGGTAACGCGGTGCTGGCTCGTGGCGTCGAACATTCACTGGCCAGTGGTCGCGCGACTGGCAGCAACTGCGGCGTCTCGAGTCAATGGTGTCAAGCCGGCGGAAGGGCCCGAGAGACCGGCTGAGCAGAGGCCGGTGTATTGCTTGAGGAGGAGCGCCGCATGACTCTCACCGCCACGGTCACCCGCTCAGTTGACCTCTTTCGTGGCCCGCAATTGGACCTCACTGTTTGGACTGCTGGGGTGTTTTCGGGGGCCGTGGCGGGGGACGGTTTTGGAGACGATACAATGAAAGACGACGAACTACCCAATGACCTGTCACCAAGCGAGCGCGAGTGGCTGTTGACCCTGCCGCCGGAAGAGCGACGGTCCGCGCTTGAGGCTGTGCTCAAAATCAGAAAGAGGCTGCGTGACACCAAACCACCACCGCCAGACGACGATTCGGACAGGAGGCGATGATGAAAGAGGACAACGCAACTATAGACTGGGTGGTAATACGCAAGGCCATGAAGGCAGCGGTGGCAATCGCGTATCGAGACAACCTGCGGCCGCACTTGAACGCGGTTCAGGTGTCAGCTTCCGGTGGGCACGTGCAGCTGTCTGCGACTGACGGGAACAGATTGATCCGGATTGCTGTTGAGGCCACGGTAACGGGCAGTTTTGGGTTTCTGGCGCCACGGGTGAATTGCCAACGGTTCGTGTCTGTGCCTCAGTACTCGCGAGAGCAGCAAACGTGCACGGTGCGCAAGTCAGGGATCATCGAGTACCCTGGAGGCTCCGTGAATCTGACACACGGAACCCCTGAGGTGATGTGCGATTTTCCTCCGGTTGATTCTGTGATCCCGAAGCAAAGGTACTCCGGGAAGGTCAAGTATATCGCTCAGCCAGATCACACTGCTTTCAGTGCGAGACTGTTGGCTGACACGGTCAGGATTGCTGCGGACCTGGTGCGCGGCAACAGGGTCGATTCACTGGTCGTGGAACTCGCTGACAAGCAGCACGAGGCAAACCGGTTTGACATCAAGGGCGACAGGCTAGAGGCTCTCATTGTGGTGATGCCGGTGATGGTATGACCCGACGATTCGGACAGGAGGCATCCGTGAAGCGATACTGCATCGTTGAGACGAAAGGCAATCCAATTCCAATGGTCGCTCCGTGTAGCGTGGACGAAGCCAAGGAGCTCTGTGGCACTATGGATGAGCACTGGCCCCAGTGTGGTCCCCACCGCGTCGTCTACCTCATTGAGCACACAGACGCCATCGAGACCCTCATCCGCGAGGCCATCGCGAACGTGGACAGCGTGACGTCACGGGACTTGCGTGATGCGATCCTGGCGGTGAAGGAGGAAGTTGGAGTCGTGACCGCCCACGCGAAGTGCCCAAAGTGCAAGGGAGACGCAGCTCTAGAGAGTAGCGGAGTCGGTTACTGGTGCGAGTGCGGAGCCAAAGACCACTGGTACGGTTCCGCTGAGAGCACCGCCGAAGAAGCCTGGCTCGCATGGGACACGATCGTCGGGGCGTACTGGCGAGAGAAGGAGAAGAACGATGGCAAAAAAGAAGGGTGACGTGGTCTGGTACACGGTTCTGGACTGCACGCTGGACGAGGTTGACAGCTGCGAGCGCCAAGAGACCCGAGCCGAGGCCCTAAAGTTCCGGCGCGAACTGAGGCAGGCTGACAGAGACGACCTCTCGCTGCCGCAAAAGCGCACAGCAAACAGGTGCGCGTACCACGCAGGTCCGTACCGGATCGCGAAACTGGTTCTGGATGGGTAGGTGAACGATGGCGAAGAAGGCTAGAAAACCGGTTGAACCGTATCACGTGATCGACAACGATGGCTGGAGCACAAACTCGCTATCAAATCTGTCGATAGTCAAAAAAGAGGCAAAGCAGCAGGACAAGGAACTCCCACAATGCGCCCCTCACCGCGTCTACAAGCTGGTCACCCTCGAGGAGGAGGCGGTGATACTGGCGGCACAGCGATGGTACGACGCCAACGGAGAAGCAGAGTGTCATCAGGCAGAAGTTGCGCTCGAATACGCAGTGGAGGCGAGCCGTGGTTGAAACATGGGCAATCGTAGACTCGCGAGACGTCATCCTAGTAAGATGCGAGGAGGGCGCCGAGTGCAGTGACGCAGACCAGGAACTGATCGGTGGGGTGCCGCCGTATAGAGTTGTCCATCTAGTCGAGGCAGAGACAGTCGAGCTGGCGGAGGTGGTGAAGATGGCGTGGGCCACCACTGTAGCAGAAACCGACGACGCGCACTGGTTTGAGTTCCAGAAGCTAGCTGGTCTCATGCGAGGCCTGGCTGTGCGCAAGCCCCACCAACTCCGCGCCTGCGGGATTGAGGTGGACGATGGCTGACAGAACCAAGGCCGATAACTGCGTCACAGAGGCAATCGCCACGGCGCACGACCGGAACGTGGACATGCTCGATCTAGGGAAGGCCATGATTGAGGCCGGTGCGCTGCTGGTGCAGTTCGAGCGCAACAAACCTGGTGCGACACTGCTGGATTCGTGTCGCTGGGCGCTTGAGAGCGAGGCGAACTGATGAAAACCCTCTACCGAATCATGACCGACCGAACCAACTTCACCAAGAAACCGAGGACGCCAGCGGAGAAGATGCGCGAGATTGAGAGGCGTTTATCGGCACTTGAGAACCCGCACAGTATCGCTCTGCCAGCCGAGTCACCATCCAACGGAGTCATCGGTCCAGGATACCACCCGCTACCAGAGGCCACCGGCATGCCCAGACCCGCCGAGCCTCCAGGAAGCCCGACGGTGGAGGAGGCGGAGGACACGGTGATTGGAGCAGATGAAGGTCCAATGCCCGGAGAGCTTGACGAGGAGCGTCGCGGACTCACGACTGAACAGTGGTCAGAGGCTATTGATCTTGCCAGGCGCCTGGTGGTGAGCGGATCTCGCGACAAGTGGTTGGAGGCTGTGGAGCAGCACGAATCCGTGATAGCCGAACGCGACCGACTAGCCGAAGAGAACCGCGGACTGCGCACGCTCCTGGACGAGCGCGAACCGGCAGTGAAAATGTGGACAGACAGCACTGGGGTTGCCAATTGCGGGACCTGTGGCGGTCAATGGTCAACGCGCAAGCGGTGGCTATGGTGGCCACCTGGAATCGGTTGGGCGCCACAGTGGATTGGGATAGGACGCCATGGTGTCGAGGCTCACAGACCTGGGCAGAGGTGCGGAGAGCGCATGTTCTCTCAGGTATGGAGACTCGGCCGCCTCTACATCACGCTCGGAAAGTGGGACTACGATGACTGACCTGAACCTGGACGGGCTGCCGCTGCTACAGGCCTTGCGAGACACCAGCGCCCCGGCGCCCAGGACTACTCTCACGCACGTCTTCGCTGAACCGGCAGCTTCGGAGGAACTGATCCGTGAACTCCGCCAGCTTGTCGAGCGGGAGCGCATTGAGCAAGCCAGGGGCGATCTAGCCGAGATCAACCGTGCTGCTGAGCGCCTCCCAGCCTGGGCCAAGCCGGTGATGCGTGAGGCTGAAGCTGTTTCCAAAGAGCTGGATGAACTCGACAGTCAGCTGGACTGTCCCATTGATCACAGCAAATTACACGATGCGCTACTAGGCCTCACCGAAGCCCAACTCAAGGAGATCGGAGAAGACGATGGGTGACCTACATGTGTACGAGGATGATTGCGGGTGTGATAAGATAGTCGCGGAGTCAACAGAGGAGGCACTGGCTCTCTGGTTCGAGTGCACCGGAGAGAAACCCTCTGACTATCCAGGCAAGGTTTTCTTTCTCGTGCCTGACGAAACGGTGATCAGGATATACACTGATGGGTGCGCCCCTACAGTCGGGCGCCAAGCGAAATATTGGGCTGCAGACGAGGGCAAGGGGTTTCTTTGCTTTACGGAGTGCTAACCGTGACTGACGGCCTCAACCGCGTGACCCTCCTAGGCAACGTGACCAGCGACGCGGAGCTGCGGCAGACTGGCTCCAGCGTCCTGAAGTTCAGCTTGGCCATCAACGAGTCCTACCTGGACCGGAACAAGGTCCGGCAGGAGAGAGTCGAGTACGCCAACGTCGTCCTCTGGGGCAAGCGCGCGGAGTCCCTGGCGCAGTACGTCGTCAAGGGCACCCGTCTGCTCGTGGAGGGCAGCCTGCGCACGTCCAGCTACGACGACCGCGACGGAAACAAGCGCCGCAAGACCGAGGTGGTGGCGACTAACGTGGTGTTCTGGGGTGGTGGTGGCCGGCAGCGCCGTGAGCCGTCAGAGCACGAGCGCTCGAAGCAGGACGGGTATCAGAGCCAGGACGACGACTCTCTGCCGTTTTAGCCCAAACCAGAAGAGCGACAACGCACAGACAGGCCAGTAGCACGACCCAAGGCGCTGACCCCCTTACGGTCAGCCACTTGGTCTTGAGCTGCATCGTGCCAGCCGGTGGATTCGAATCAGGGCGCTTGCGGCGCGGTAGTAGGTTGTCGCAGAGGGCCCTCATCCCGCCTTTGAGCTCGCCGATGTCGGCCGACTGTCGACGCAGGTATCCCTCGATACTGGCCAAGCGGGTCTCGTGCACTCTGCAAAGCTCGTTCATGGGTCACCCCGGTGTGTAGCCGTCCGTAAATAGCTCCCCCCAAGTCACTGGCCCGACTACACCATCGGGCTCGAGCCCATGCTCGCGCTGGTAGCTCTGCACCTCTGCTTCGGTGACTGGTCCGAAAATCCCGTCTGCGGCGAGCTGTAGCTCGCGCTGCAGCGTCCTTACGTCGTCACCGCGGTCTCCGCGACGCAGAGTGCTTGGCAGACCGACTGGGGCCCCGTTGGGTACCTCGATGCCAGCCGCGGCGTCAGCGGTCCAGATGCCTCGCCTGAGCGCCAGGAAGTGGTTGTAGACGCGGTCACGCTGGGTCGGCCCGAAACCCTCGTAGTACCCGGTCTCGCGCAGGAATTGGCTCACGGAGTAGGTGTCCCCCATGCGCGCGGCCACAAGGACATTGTGCCGGCGCCCCACATACATGATCCTGGCCAGGTCGTCCCACCCGGCCTGTGGCGTCGGGTACTTCCGGAACGCGACGCGGTACGGAGTCGACGAGCCATCCGGATTCGGATGCGTGTCCGTGTACTCGAAGGTGTCGCCTACCCAGGACGAGCCCACCTGGATCGCTCCTATGTTGTTCGACCCAACTCCGGCCCCGCGCCAGCCGCGCCCGTAGCTCGTCTCCAGGAACCCGACTGCCGCCAGGTGCCGCACCAGGTCAGAGTCTGGCGGCGTCTGTAGAGCGGTCCCTATGGCAGTCGAAGCGAATCGGCGCGCGTCTTTGTGGATGCTGGGTATTGATCCGTTGATGACCATCAGTCCGCCCCCGTGCAGACATAGATCCCGTCCGCCTGGATGGCGAGGAGGATGTATCTCATGTTGGTAGTACTCTCAAAGCGGTCCATTGCACGGACCAGATATCCAGGTTGGCCGTCAGCCCTGCACCAGTGCGGCCCACTAACTGCAGGACGTCCCCCTCTTGGAGATTGACCAGGTCACTACCAGAACACGACGATAGCACTCCGGCTGCCGCCCTGGACTCGACAGCCTGGGCGTTTGCCACACCGCGCTGTCTATTTAGCGCCAATTCCACGGCCTCCGTGCTGGTCAGATTGCAGTGATATTTCAGCTCATACCAGCCATCTCCGCCTGCCTCAACCGTTAGCGTGCCAGCTGCGAGGCTGGGTGTGAGCCCGCGTCCTCCTGCCGATGGGGTCGCGCTGCCACCGTCGAACAGGTCGAGCGCCTGCCAGCTGGTGCCTGTAACCGCTAGTTCGAGCGGCGTCACGCCCTGGCTCGGCAAGCGCATTGCTGCACCGGCCTCCAGGGTGTCGAGCCCTTCTAGGATGTGATCCTCCGTAAGCGCCCGCGCATCGCCAAGCGCCTCCCATTCTGTCGCCAGTTCTGCTACCGTCTTCATGCTTCTACCCCGCTGAATCTATTGAATGCCATTCGCAACGAGAAACGCCTGTCCCCACGCTCGCCCACCGCACCAAGTAACAGCCCTGCCGTCGCCACGCTCAGCGCCGCCCCCGGCACATCGAGCAGTCGGTACACCGGCACCGGCTCCACGTCGACCTCGCCGTCCACACGCTCGTACGTCGCCGAGACAGACCACCCCAGAGCTGGCGCGGTGCCATCGGTCAGGCGCGAGTAGGTAAGAGGGATCTGCGCCTCGACCCGAGCCACGGAGTCAGGCGCTCCGATCGTGCGTCCACGGCGCGGTGGGTCTGCGACGTCTGCGTGGGTGAGCAGCTCAGTGTGCTCTGACTCGGTCAGTGCTAGGAGCGTCATGCCGCCAGCCCTCCCCACCGTGCGCCCATGGCTTGGAGCATGGGTTGAAGCACGGCGTACCGCGCAGCAGCGGTTGCTCCCGGGATCTGGCCAGAGAATAGTGCTAGCTCTGCGTGGTACTGCACCTGTGTCGTTAGCGTTGGATACCCGTTATAGCAATTAGTCATGCTTGCAGACGACAGGTCAGCCAGAGTTACTGTGTTTTTGTATACACCTCCGACCCACAGTTCACAAGTGCGATCTGCATTACGCAAAAGCGCAAACGTTGTGTCTGATGCAAATGCCCCCGCATGCGCACCCATATCCAGATCTTGATCTGTTGTCCCATCATGCCGCTTCGTGTACACGTTTGCGCCAAGAAGATACAGTGGTACCTCACGCACAGACCCAGCCCCGTAGAATGTCAGCAGGCTCGAGTAGTTACCTGACAGCTTTACAACACCGACTAGGGCATACGCAGGGTCATCTCCAGACATTGTCGACAGCACATCTGCATGAGCACACGAAACGTACGATATCCTGCCAGATTCTCTGTATGCCACCGGCAACCCATTCACGCTCGCAAATCCCACGTAGAACAGAGGCTGGACCGCGTCTGCACCCTGCGTAAAATGCGCGTTCCGTGCTGCGCCCAGAGTCGTCAGCGACTCGTCGGCGATGAGGGCGAGGCGGGGTTGAGCGAACGTGACATTGCCTGTATATCCATCCGAAGCGCTGCCTACGTATGCTGATGGAGTTGCGGTTGCATCGTCGCCCAACGCGGGCTCAAGCAGCTCTACCCTGCAGTCACGCGCCGCTACCGAAGCGAACAGCACCACGCCAGCTGCGCATGACACCGTTGCTCCAGACTTGTTGCCCTCTGCTCCTGTGCTCAGGTTGACGTTGCACCAGTCAGACCCAGCCCACACTCTAACCCAAACCTGCGACCCCTGAGCGACGCAGCCACTTATGTCTATTTCGCACCATGAATTGATCACTGCAGTCGGGCTCGACTCGTAGCAGTAATGCCGGCTGCTAGCCGTGGTGGCCTTGACTGCATTGCCGCCGCCGACAGTGACCTCCAGATTGCTGTCCCAAGTGCTTTGGTCAGTCGGAACACTCGCCTCGTCCAGCGTCACGGATCCGTAGGGGAGCACGCCATTGTTCGAGATCCACCAGCCCACGCAGGCGCGGGTGCCGCTGATCACTATGTCATTCGGCGTCAAGCTTCTGCTAGAACAGAGTCTTCTGTTGTCTGGAGTAGCGCGTCGCATCACTTGCTCGACAAAACCATCCTCACGGATGCAGTTGTAGAAGGTGTCTCGCGCACAAAGTAGATGGTGCCTCCAGGTGGCGGAGTCGGGACCCTGACCGGGACTCGGTTGTGCACACCGTTCGCCAGCACGTCGCCTGCTGCTGTACTGGCGCCTGCAGCAGATGCGGCCAGCCCGGCGTTGATGCTCGCGCCGGACTCAGTTGAGAATCCATAGTGTACTTCGTCACCGGTTGCCATCAGGGTCACGTACTTGCCGCAGAACTCAGCGGGAACCGCATGCGCCTGGCTCGTTGTGGTGGCATCGAACAGACGAACATTGTAGTCATCCGTGGCGTGATCGGCCGTGTTGAACGGGGGCTTGACGTGTACGGCTTGGTACTGGGCAGACATGGTTACGCTCCTGCAGCAATCCGCTGCGTGGTGGTCATCATCTCAGTGGAGAGCTTCTCGCTTGAGAGCTTCCCTGTGGGTCTAGGCCCGGGCTGCTCGGGGGCTACTGATGTCTCGTGAGTCATCTGAATCGACTCCATCATGGTGGGCGTCAACGAGGCGTCAGCAGGGAACTGGAACACCATCCCTATGGTGATGCGTTTTCGATACGGGAGCGGTTCTTCGCGTTCGGCAGTGGCAACCATGATTCGGTCTCGCAGCTCCATCCAGAGCTTTGGTCGGCGCTCCTTCAGTGCGTCGATGGCGTCCACGGGTACTTCGCCTTTGGCCAGTTGCTCGATCACTCCCAGAGGATTCGCTAGCGCATCTCTCTTCTCGAGCCATCGTTTCTTGTCGCGTGTCGTGACCCGAACGTTCTCCACGGTGGGTGTCATACTAGACGATGCGCGCGTCACTTTGGTGGGGAGCTGCTGCTTGAGGTAGGCTAGGTCACCTTGGATGAGCTGGTGGATACCCAGAACCAACCCAGTGTGCTCCTCCATGCCTGCGGTGGATTGCTCCAGGGCCTTGGCTAGAACGCGTGGATTGGCCGTGACTTCCTCGACTGCTTTGGCTGCATCGTCGTAGTCTCCGAGGGAACTCGCCGTCTTGGTCACAGCCGCGAAGCTGCCTTTCTTGACGCCAGCGAGCCGCTTCGCGAAGTCATCCATCCGCAGATCCATCTTGCTGGCACGGTCTGCCAGCACTGCCAGCGTTGACCTGCCTCGCTCCCGGATGAGCTTATGCGCCACTGCGCCAGCCGCGCCGTACGCAAGACCACCGATGTTTCCGCTCAGCAACGCCCCCAGCCCCATACCGAACCCGGTTGCGTAGTCTGACGGGCTGAGAGCGCGGTTGCCGGCCTGCTGCAGAGCCGCTTGGCTGGCAATACGATCGGCGTCCTTCAGATTCGCGTACTGCTTCTGGAGATTGATGTAGGTCCCGACATCGTCACCGGTGGATCGCAGTGCCTTCTGTGTGATCTCGTCCAGGTAGCTGTCCAAGACACGCTCGGACTGCTCCAACGCCTCAGCGTGTTCTGGAATAGGAGGAGGCAGTCCTTGTTTCCTGGGTGGGTCGAATACGTTGCGCAGCTCGCGCCGGGTGGCCTCAAGCTCAGCAAAGGACATCCGCCGGTCACCTGGCACCACACGGGATGGCGTTGGGTTCGGTGTCAGCGCAATTGAGGCCTCGTACTTTGGTGCCTCTGTACCAGTGAGGAACTCCTTGCCAAGTGGATGGTCAGCAATGTCCTTCAAGGACATGTTCGCCTCGTCCACGAATTCGCCTCTTGAAAACGCGAAGTCTCTGAACTTCCCGCGCATAGCAGCTAGGTCACCGGGATCTAGCTCGGCACCCTGCCGTGCCCAAGCGTAGCGGCCTATCTCGGACGCTCTAGGGATTCGGATCTTGGTGACACCCAGCTCAGGATAGATCTCCCTAGCGTTGGCCATGAGCCTGCTGCCAATACCCTGACCTTGGGCTGCAGGCTGGAGATACAGATGGTCATGGATCGCTCGGAGCTGTCCATCGTCGTAGAAGTTCCCGAACTTCCGCATCCCGCTTCCCGCGATTCCACCTTGGTCACTGAAGATATCGAACCAAACCTCCACGCTTCTGTCTTGTGGAACCACGCGAAGCTCTGTGCGGAATCCTTCTGGTACATCGAACAGCTGTCGAAGTTTAGACGCGGAGGGGGCTGCGTCGCCAAATGTGTTTTTGACAGCCCGCGCTGCCCATTCTGGGGTTCCCTCTACCGAGACCCCAGCGGCTGACATTTCGTCTAGCCAGGAGTCTGCCGAGCGTACTGTGCCCGGGGAACGCTCCATGGCGCGTAGCTTCTCGAGCTCGCCCTCGACGCGCGCCGCACGCTGCCGGATGCTGGTGACGTTGCTGCGCTTCAGCGGCTCCAGAACCTCGCGCTGAACCCGATTCAGGTACTCATCCACGTCGGGCATGAGTTCCCGTCGGGCCTGTCCAAGCTCGTCCACCTGCTGGCGGATGGCCCCGATCTGCTCACCGACCTCACGGCGGGCATAGCTGATGTCGTCGACCAGGTCCTCGGCCTTGGTGGCGGCGCGGAAGATCTTCTGTCCGGCCTTGGGTCCAGTCTTGAACTCGTAGTCCAGGAGTTCGCGCCCGACGGCCTCGGGAGCCCCTTCTCCACGCCGAGCAACCAGCTTCTTGAAGTCGCTCCCGCGCGCTCCGGCTGCCTTGAAGGCACTGAACTCCGCCATCTTCTCCAGGCCACGCTGTACCTTTTCGGCAGACGCCACCCTCTGTAGTACTCCGCCAAGACCGCCGCCCAGTGCCCCCAGCGCTCCCCCGGCGACTCCCCCCATCTCGGCCCCTTCCCCGGCGGCGGCCAGGAGCTTCTCCACGGTGAGGTCGTCTCCCTGGAGCACGGTGTCGGACAGGGCCTTGCCGGCGCCATAGGCGGCTCCCTCTGTGGCTCCAGCGGCTCCCAGGGCCACACCCCGGGCACCCATGCGTCCCAGGATAGACGAGCCCTCAGCGCCCATCCTGGCCAGACCAGAGGCCACTCCGCGCTCTACGGCGGTCCCAGCCCGGGCCACTACCCTAGCCGGGGTCCCAATCGCGGCCAGCCCACGAGCCCCGAGACTGGTCCCACCGGAGGCCAAGATCGGTGCCACGGCCCCACCAACCTCACCCACTGTGGAGGTGATGGGGTTGACCTGCTGACGCTCGGCCGCTGCCTGGGTGTATTCAGGACCCAGTAGCTCGCGGCCAGCCACATCGGACAGACCTAGGGTTGCCCCCCGAGCGGCACCCTCGAGCCCAGCAATGGCCTGCTGACCCAGTGTGCCGCGTTTTGCCTCCAGCTCGCGAGCCTGGACAGCCTCGGGGGTCTCCAGCGAGTAGCCAGCAGCGTACGCCTGTTGCAGCTGTGCCTTGTCGACAGCGACCGGATCCCCGGCCTCATCGAGCATAAGCACCTTGCCTTGACGTACAACCGCTTTTGCCATCTACTTCACCCCTGGACCCACCATAAGGAATGGTGTCGTTCCTTGCGGATCAGCATGCAACTGGTACCGCATGAGGTCGCCCATTCTCTTCTTTGACACATCGATCAATGCATCTAGCTTCCCAATATTTGTCCAGTACGAATGCAGCTCTGTCGGGTCGCTACCTTTTTCCTTTGTCAACTTAGCTGCTCCAACGTCCCAGGCACCCAACCCTCCTTCGTTTTTGATGCCAAGGTACAGCTCTCTGCTGTAGCCCATTGAGCGCCCGTATGCCTCGCTCGCAGGGTTGCGCGCTTGCGGGTCTCTGTTGAGTTCGCGAAGCTTAGCGGCAGTCTTCATGATGTTACTATATGCCATGACTTTGGCGCTGGCCTCCCGGGCGGTCTTTGGGTCTCTGGCCCACGCGCGGCTTCCGTCTGGAAGTATAACCATCCTCTCCAGGTCCTTTGGTTTCATCCCGCCAATAACCTGCGAGCTAGCCGGTATATGCTTCCAGCTCTCCACCACGCGACCCTTCTCCTTGTCCAGGATCTGCTGCTTGAGGAGCTGCCGGCGCTCCTCATTGGCCGCAAGCTGATCTCGAACTTCGATCATGCTATCGAACAGTCCAAGCTGTCGGAGCCGGTTCTCTGTCAGAGCGTCCTGCAGGGCCGAAGCTTCAACGCGCATCCCAAGCTCCGCTGACTCCGGGGAGCCGTATCGGTCCAGCGCCTCGGCATAGGCGTTTTTCGCTGCGTCTCGATGCCCCTTCAGACGCTCGTACTTGCCCTTCTGATCCATGATCCACTGGTTGATAGCGTCCTGCTGCATCTGGTAGCCCATGTTGTTGGGTGACCCACTGAGCCCCTGCATGTAGCCACCAAGTGCCACGGACAGGCCAGAGATCAACCGCGCAACCACACCCTTCTCCTTCCAGTAGTTCTCCTCGGTTGGGTTCGTCGCCATGCGCAAGTCGCCCTCACGGGTATCGATATCGTCCTTCAGCCCGTTGATATAGGCGTCCAGCTTCGCGCGCTTGGCACGCTCCTCGTCGATTTGGTTCGCTCGAGCGTTGAGCTGTGTCTCCCGGTCCTGCAGCAGACCAGCGATTCCCTGTAGCTTTGCTTGGGACATCGCCTCACGGAAGTCGTCCGCCTTGGCGCTGGGCTCTGTGACGTCCTCCGCAAACCCCTCCGGCATCTGAGAACCAAGTTCATGCGTCCAGGCAGCGCGTACGTCCATGGCCGGCGTGTTGACCACCCGAGGCCTAGGGCGCTGCATCATGTAGGATTCTGGACCTGGAACGTCCTCGGTTTCAATGGAGGGGCCAGGCGCTGGTTTGCCTTTGCCATACTCCGGTGTAACCGTCTCCTCTGACACGTTCCCAACACCCTGAGCGCCCATGGCTGCGGCCGCAGAGCCTCCAGCACCAGGAATCGGCAGTACTTCCTCGCCGCTAGCACCACCGATGCCACCTCCACCACCTGCGCCAGCGGGCACCGGATTCGTGATGGCGTCCCATGTACTGGTATCGATCCGGTCTTCGGCGTGCCCTGGGTCAACGCTCATTCCTCCGGATGGTACAGGAGGCGGCTCGGACATCCCGCCCTCATCCACCTGGATGCCAGCAGACTGGATCTGCGACTCGGACAAGCTCATGGGCACGCTCATCCCGCCGGGGATCTCAACGTCGTACAGACCATCGGGTCTCTTGCGTGCCATTGCCATCGTTATGCTCCTGCCCCTGCTCCTGCTCCAAAGGCTTTCGGGACCATACCAAGAAGGCTAGTGCCCAAACCAAGGATACCCAAATCACGCTGCAGGTCAGTTCGCTGATTCGCTTCTTGCGCACCCATGATGTTGCCAGAGCGGAGCCCCTCTTCAAGAGCGCGGGCACGAAGTTCCTCGTTGTATGGGTTCTGGCCCAGCTGCTCGTAGCCAAATCCTCGCCCGGTTGCCGCAGTCTCGAATCCGAGATTCGACACATTCTCGTCGCGCAGTGAGCCCATGCCGGCTCCGATGGCACCAGCCTGAGTCCCATACCCAAGGCCTCTGGCCCTCTGCTCGAGATCCAAGTATGTGGCAGGCACATTGGCGCGCATCTGATCGTACCCGAAGCCCAGGTTTCTAAGGTTCATCTCGTAGGCGTCGTTGCGAGCTCGTTGGGCGTCGGTGAGTCCCGCCTGCGAGATGTTCTGCTGCGCCGCTAGCTCAGCCTGAGCCTGACGCTGGCGAGCAAGAAGATCCGCCTCGCTCATGGCAAGGTCGCCCTGTCTGGTTCCGATGTCAGACTGCAGCCGTGCCCCCTCGAGCCCAAGCCCCCCGGCTGTCTCACCTGTCTGGATGTCCTGACCTCGAGCTCCAGCCAGTGCCGCTGCTTCCCCAGTCATCGCCTGCAGGTCCTGACCTCGCCTCGCCGCTTCCTCCTCCGCCCGAAGCTTGGCCAGCTCGTTCCCCATTCGCTGGTTGGTGGCCACGTTGGTGAACATAGCCTCCCGAGCAGCTGAAGCGTTGCCGCCAGGACCCCTGCCAGAGCGAGCCAGAGACGTGGCCGCTGCATTGGCCTGGTCGGTGCCTAGGCGGAGCTGGGCTTCGGCAGCAGAGGGGCCCGCTGGTTGTTCGCGAAATCCCCTGAAAGCGTCTGCCACCCCAACCTGGCGACCCCTGATCTGCCGGGCAGCCTCCAGGTCGTTCATGTTGTCGGCGCCTTGTGCTGCGCGCAAAGCCTGGGCCTGGGTGGCAACGGACTCCTGAGTGCGAGGGTCGACGGTGGAAATCGATGTCCGTTGGAGTACTGGTCCTTCACGACCCTGAGCACCACCCGCTAGTCGCCCAGCTGTATCCGCGCCACGGGCTCCAATCTGCCCAGCCTGCACGCCTGAGGTTCGAGCAGCATCACCCATGGCGGACGTCTCGCGCATAGCACGGCCACCCAACGCCTCAGCACGATTGCGCTGTTCCTCCCAGCCTCCAGTCTGCTGCCCACGAACGTTCCTCCCGGCATTCTCAGCGATGAGCCTGAGCCGATCAGCTTCAGACTGAGCCATGCCCTGCTTGCCACCCCAGGAGTATTTTGTGGCGTTCGGGTCGTACGGGTTGATGGTCTCTCCGGAGAACGTGTCCTTGACCCCTTCTCCGATCCCACCGATAACATCGGACCCGTAGTCAATGACTTTCCCAACAGGAGTAACGGACTTGAATGTGCTCCATGCGTCGCCTAGGATTCCCATCACAGGCTCCTGTACTGGTTGAGTCGGGCGAGCCCGCGCTGTTTCGTCGTCTCGAGCGTGATGGACTGGAACACCACGCCTGCGAAGTTGTTTGCTGCCTGATAGGCGTCCTGCATCTGAATGACCACGCGATTGCATTGCTGGAGCCTAAGACCCATGCGGCGCTCCATGATAGAGCCCGCAGCCTGCTCGGTGGTGGTGGTGCCTGACAGCGTGGTCTCTGTTACTCCGTTGATGGTCAGACTCAGAGTGCAAACGCCACCAGACGACCCGTTAGACTCCATTGTGAAGTGAGCCCGTCGAACTCTACCGCGGCCTCCGGTGCCGAAAGGTCGGATGTCGGCTAGCTTCACTGTGGAGACCAGGTAGCTGTTCGTCCAGGCAGCAGCTTCGTAGATACCAGCCGTCTCGCGACGTACTATCCCAAAAGCTCCGTTATCACTGGCCAGCCACGCTTGTTCGGTGCCGAACATGCAAGCGTCCAGAGTACGCTGGTCCGTGTCGTTCGACCATCGCTCCGTGGTCCACTGCTTCGTCCGCAGGTCGAGCACAAGGCGACGGTCGTATCCAGAACTGTCCTGTACGTGCCAAATGACCAGCTGCTTCCCTTGATCGTACACACAGGCGATGGTGTTGGGGTAGTCGGCGCATGTCTCTCGAATCTGCCGACTGAGCCACTGTGGCTGGCCAGCTCCACGGGGTACCACGTACACTTGGCCGTCTGCGCTACGGAATAGCACACCATCGTGAATCTCTGCTACCGAACGATGATCGGTGCACCCGATTGCTCCCGTGATAGTGCGGGGCTCCGTGAATGAGCCTACTCCTAGATCGTCTGGCCCCTCACCGTAGATGGCCAACACGCTGGAAGCCGTGAACACCAGCCACACGTCCTCTAGCGCAGCAACCGCTGTCACCGTGCCGGACACGCGCCCCTTGAAGGCCGCGTTATCACTCCACCCTACAGGCTCTCCAGGGAAGAAAAGGCGCGACCACTGTAAAGCCGATGGATCCTCGAGACCACCAAGCAGCATTCTGGACTTGTTCTTTGCGATGAACTTGGCAGCCGGCGGAGGCATGTATGGGAGCTGCCCGCTCACACCACCGCGCTCACCCTGTGTATACAGACGCGCCTTAGTGATCAGGGTAGCGTCTGTCATGTTGTCGTTATACGTGCGGTTGAGGGTACCTGTTGCTGCAATACCCTCTTCGCTTGTCACACGGTAGAACACGGAGCCGCTGTCAGTCGTCCTGTAGATGTGAGCACGCTCGTCTGCTGCTGGTGACTTGAAGCCTAGCGACAGCGTTCTGAAGTCCACGGTCACATAGCCGTCTGAGCTGCATACGGCCTCAACCGGGTCGCTCGGGGAACTTAGATGTGTGCGCCCCCTAGCATCATCCCATTCCAACACTACAACGTATTGGAACGTCCCGGTCATCGTACCAGCGCCAGTCGGCGTGGCGCTGACAATGTACGGGTAGTGTGCATACCCGCAATCATGGAACGTCTCGCCGTCATACTCGCAGGGTACGCCACCGGTTAGAAACAGGACTCCCTCATGCTCAACGTAGTCCATGCGGTCAGTGAGTTGCGCCTTCGTGAATACGATAGCGTCAGTCCCTAGTAGCCAGTTTGTTGCTGGCGTTGCGTCTCCTAGGATCGGCTCGCACACCCATACTGCTGTACTGGCGCTGATAGTCTGCCCAATGGTAGTTGGGCGCGTCCGGTTGTAGACACTATCCGGAGCCTGACCCGGGCAACTCCGTGCACAGATCTCAAGGCGCGCATACTCGCCGCTCCCAGTGGATGGACACGGCTTTTCGAAACGAGCCAGCACGTAGTCTCGATTGTACAGGATGCCACCGGAGTCAGCCGCTACGTGTCTGTTGCACATCCAGATATACGTGTCATATCCTAGGCAAAACGGCGGGGACGCGGCGACGAAAGACTCGGGGTAGATACTCGGGTTGACGCGACCATAGAGCGTGATCGCTGGGCTGTGCATGTAGTACAGTCCTGCGATGTTGCCATTGATGTAGTTGTGGCTGACTGCCCAAACTCCGTTGTACGATGCTGGAGTCGCTGTTCCCTCTCCAGCAGCTGGTCCAATCATCACATCGATCTCATTGGAAAACGTGTATGGAGTTGCGGTTGGAGACCCACCGGCAGACCAGTAGGTGACCATATATCCGTCGGTGCCATCATGGTACGTGAGCCAAACATACCAATCGTCGGCCGTGGACCTGGCCATGCAGATGCTTAGCTCGCCAGCTCCTACGGTTCCTGTGTTTGCTCCACCGCTAAGAGTGCCGCTTGTCAGCAGTGTCCGCCAGATGATGGCGCCCTCAGCGTCATACCAGCACACCACAGCGAAAGCGCTTGAGATCGATGTATCAAGCGCTTCGAACATGTCGAGCTCATGGCGCGTTGAGTTCGTTGTCTGCGGAGTACCTACTGCCGTAAACCGCGAAAGCGCAATGCCCGCTGTCAGGTTGAGCCGGATGAAATTGATCTGATTGCTGGTCGTGGTGTATGCGCCCATCAAATACGTAGCCTGGTAGGCGCTTTTGGCGAGGCGAGCGTAGTAGACACCAGACGCTACCTCTTGCTCCCAAAGAAACTCCCATTCCGGAAGAACCGCAGTAACAGATCCGGTTGTGGTCGCGATGCGGTAGAGTCGTATGAACAGCGTTGTGTTGACGATGTACGCGACTGCGCAACAGTTTCCGAAGAGTGAGTATGCGATTCCGCTAGCACGCGCCGACTCTGAATTCGGTCGTCCCACTGGAACTCTGCGAATTCCACCGATATCCGTGTACCTGCACTGAGGAAACAGCCTGGGCGCTCCTTCAGTCCCCTTGATCGAAAACACCGTCGAGTGGATGTCTGCGGTCGGCGGGGTCACCAGTGCCTTGTTCGATGATCCAAACCAGACACGCTCATCGCCACGCGGCCGAATGCATTCAGCAGTCACCTCGTCGGAGTTGATGTCCGTGGCTTCTTCTAACGCATAGCCTGGCGACTTCTTGAGGTAGAAGGTACGTCCATAGCGGACATTCTCAGCGGTCTGCAGCACTCCGCCCTTGGGCATTTGCCTAGGATGACCTTCCTCATCGAGGCCGAACTGCATAGGGATCTCAACCAAGCTCATCAGTATTTTCTGCTCCATCCGTTTGGGGTCGAGTAGAAGCAGTACATGTAGTAGACGCTACTCAGTGACCAGGTAGCCGCGCCACCAATAAGGCAACTGTTCGGCACGAACCTAACAAGGCTCGAGCCAGACAACCTCACGGCAGCAATCTTGTGACCGTAGTTGCTCGGCAGCGCCTCTGGCATGAAGATATCGAAAGCGTTGTTGCCTTCGAACTGCACTAGCTCGTCCAGTTTTGCCGTGTAGTTGCTAGTCTTAGGGTTAGTAACCACTAATAGAGGCTCTCCGCCGCGTAAAGCTTCAAGCTCCGACCGCACTGCTTCCTGAAACGCCTGCAGCTGTGACTCTAGCTGTGGGTCGTTGGTGAATCTGTTGACTCGGCGAAGCGTCATGTCCACCCCGTCGGATAGAGCGGCCAGGTCACGCGCCCCTCTGGGTGCACGTTTGCTACCACGGGTGGACCCTCAGCTGCGCGCTGGGCGGCTAGGTTTTCGATCCTTTCAAGTTCGCGCTGGCGTAACGAGTCCAGGTCCGCGAAACCAAGTTCTTGCATGACTCGGATCTGGATTGCCACGTCGTACGCTATCAGTCGCTCCCACCCGTTCACACCATCAAACGTGTCCGATGGGTTGGTCAGTGTGGTGTAGACCGGAACGAACTGCAGGCGCCCTGTCACTGAGCTGGTCGGTGTCGGGAGCAGCTCGATCTGTGCTCCACGCAACCGGTATGCCTTGCGCGCTCCGTTACCCCAGGTTGAGTAGTTGTTGAGAACCGCCCGCTCGTTGATTCGCTCGTAGGGAACCACGACCTCATGGTCGGTACTGGACCACTCGAGAGTCAGCGACAGCAGCTCGTAGAACGTTGCTGGCAGGTTATAGCGCGACGTCCCAGACACCACGGCTATGGTGTCCTCATCCTGGTAGTACTCGTGGCCACGGGCAGCCACAAGCAGATCGTAGAAGCTGGCCAGCGACAGGTTGATCAAGCGATCGAGCTCTGTCGCGCTGATGAATTGGTCGTTCCCGCTCTCCTCACGCAGGTCCGCCCATAGCCGGCAGTCCGCGCGGAGCTGCGTGAGTGTCACGGATTTGGCCATCTACTCCTCCATGTCTTCACTTTCTCCAAGAGAGGCTGCGTCGACGAATCGCTGAAGAGCATCGGTTAGCGCGGTGGCATCGTTGCTCTTCACAGCCGCCAGAATGTCGCTAGCGGCCGTTCCTTTCGTGTCCATCTCCTCGGGCTCCCCAGGGCCCATTTTGGGGGCCCCGAGGAGTAGAGCTCCGATACCCTTGGGCATCAGTAGGCCCCCGAGTCGTCGAACACCAGAACGAAGCTGACGCTGTTGTTCGCGTTGGCAGCCATGTCCGTCGCTGTGGCTACTGCGTTGAGGCGCAATACCGCGGTGACGGCGCTCGATGTGCCTACGTTGGCGATGTCACCAAACTGCGGGACGAGATCCACAGCCGTGGTGTGTTGTACCGTTGCCAGTTTCGCAACGAGACGCAAGTAGGGGTGTTTGAGCGTGATCAGGAACGTGCCGGCTGCAGTCCTTGAGATACTCGCGACCCCGCGCGTCTGATTCGCGTTCACGGTAGGAGCGCTAGTGTTCTGGGGGTAGAACGTCCCAAAGACCAGCTTAAGGTTTTTTCCGTGTCCACGAAGCAGGTCGACGATTGCGCTCGCCATTTAGCGCCTCCGGTACCGGATGGTGAACCCGCAGATGGGAACAGCCACTCCAGATGCGGCCTTCACGCTCTCGATTTCGAGCATCTGACCATCGTCCACATTCTTGTTTGCCGCCGTCACTGGCACGTCAACGAACGTGCGAGCCGCCCAGTTACCGGACCCACCGGTGATCTTAGTGGTTTGCGAAGCCACTGCCGTTGCCGACCCAGCTGCTCCATCGCTCTTGTTCAGGGAAATGGTCGCATAGTTGGTGTCGTTGGCGGTCAGGGTGCCGTCAGGACAGATCGTCACCTCGACGATCTCAACATCGAAAGGCACCTTCATCAGAGCATACGTATAATCCGTACCCGCTGCCCCGTCGGCTGCCACCTTCTGGACGTTCCAAACGCCATCGTACATGAGATCCTGGAGATCTTCGTCGTCCTTGTTGATGGCCAGGGTTCCAGCCAGCTTGTTTTGCAGTTGATACACAGTCATTGCGTCACCTCACCAAGTCCCGATGACGGTCTCGCCGGGGTTGTCGTGGAAGAAGTTTCCGTAAGCCCCGAGACGCCCCTGCATTCCGTCGCTGGTGGGCGACTGCTGGAACATCCCACGGCTTCCGTCCCACTTGATCATCCGCGGGCAGTCCCCAGCGGTGCGGAGGTGCACCATGTCTGGGTTGATCATCCAGAAGTAGCCCTTGGGCACGTCCGGCTCGCTGATGATCGCCATGGGTCCAGTGTTGCCCTGAAGCTCCAACGCCTTGAAGGAGATCCCAGGGACGCGGGTCTTGACGTCGACAAACACCTTCGAGGTGACTTCCTTGACCAAGTCGCGGTAGTCAAGCGGGTTGGTGTAGACGACCTCGGTTTCGAAGCCGTTCATGTGAGCTGCCGCGCTGGCGTCAATGAGGGTTTCCTCCTTCGGCCCACCGCTTCCGGACAAGCGCACACCGCTCTGCCGAACGATATCGTTTAGGGTGCGGTCCACACTGAAGAACGACTCTCCAGCTGACGGATCCGACACAGGAGCCCACCCACGCATACCGGTCATAGCATTGGCGTAGTCACCAGCTCGGAAGATGTTGTCAGCAACGGCAATCGCTGCGATGGTGCTCAGGTTCGCGGATACCGTGACATGGTCCGTGGTGAGCCCGAACTTCCGGTTGACCGCAGTCACCCGCAGCTTTGCCCCGCCGTCGCGAGTACCAGCAGGCGAGGCCCCGTTCCCAGCATCGCTGGAGAACTGCAGGAACATGCCGGGCTCATACT
>JBNKZR010000061.1:0-24244 GCA_050301735.1 Polyangiaceae bacterium
AATCTCACCAGCTACGACAACCCCACGATTCATTCGATGAGGCCGAACCACCGTGGTTTCGTGTCGCGAAACGCTGCTGGCGACGTCGTTCTCCTGCAGCCCGTATGGATCAATTGCCAAGACGAAACTGATGGCTTGGGTGGCGGCTCCGATGGGGTTTGCGATTCTCTAGATTCCGGAGGCGGCTTCATTCAGGTGCGTAGAAACTCAGTCATCGAGTTCACACTCGACGACTTGACTGGTACGCCGACCTCCCCGTCTTGGCAATTGGTGGAGCCGACGCGTCAGGATGCCATGGGAAATGAGCTTGCTGTCTTTCCGACTGCGTACTTCATCGTTTTTGGCGGTGGTCTCGACTTTGGCGTCAGCCCAAGCGATTCGTCACGACTACTCGTCTCTGAGTGGTTTGACCAGACCATGCGTCGCACTGACGCCACTGGGGCATGGACGGCGCCCAACGACCCATCGATGGTGCAGCTGACGAAGCTGCTGACTGCTGGTGGAACGCGACAATACCTGTTCCAGGACCTGTCCGGTTCGACGTACAGCCAGGTGCGCAGCGTTCGCTTCGACCCCGTGAATGCAGACCGCATCCTGGTCGGTACAGAACACTCGGGCATCATCAGTTCGCTTGACGGCGGGGACAGCTGGGCACGTCTGTGCAAGAGCGGGTTGGTGCCCCGTGTCACCGACTTCTTCTTCGATGAGGTCAATGAGCAGGTGTGGGCATCCTCATACGGTCGGGGTCTATGGCAGGTGGATCCCGAAGAGCAGCAGAGGCCGGAGTTCACCAGCGCCCCGATGGACGAGCTGGTATTCGACTGCGGTCCGGTGGACCTCGGGGCTCCGCCCGAGGTGCTCGATGCTTGCGAGAACGTGGACATCGACGTCACACTCGGAGTGCAGTCACCCAACGGTTCGTTGGCTGCCGACTGCGCGCAGGATCCGCGACCTTGCGGCTACTTTCAGCGTGGAGAGACGACACTGACTTGGACTGCGGAGGATGTGTACGGTGACGTCACGGTGGCCACTACCGTCGTCGAAGTGCAAGACACGACTCCGCCCGTGTTCGAGGGCGTCGAAGACGTGACGATCGGCGTGTGTGACCTCGAAGGCGAGACCCTGACTCTGGTTCCCCCAAAGGCGACGGATGCTTGCGACGTCGAAGTCACCTACTCTGCTGTCGTGGTTGCGAGTGATACCGCTACGGTTCCACTGTCGGTTGGGGCCGACTATTCGGTGTTCCTGCCGCCCGGCAACCACGTGGTGCAATGGACGGCCTCCGACGGGCTGAATGCCTCTGATCCGGTCAATCAGAACCTCGCCGTCGTGCCTGCCGTCTACGCAAACGAACGGCTGGCGGTGGGTGACCGCACGTCGGTCAAGGATGCGTCTGGCGCCGGAGCGGCGATCGCCAATGGTGGAACGAACGGTACGCTGATCGGCGGGACTGGCACGCTCACCGGAAGTGTGATCAGCGTGGCAAACATCGACATCTACGGTGGTGCGGTAGACGGCTCAGCCACGTCCGCGGGTTCGGTAAACGTGTACAACGGAGGGAGCATCTCCAACTGGCCTCCGAATCAGTTCGCGGCCGTGGACTTGCCTGCCCATCCCGACCTGGACGATGTCGTGTTTCCTGCGCCATTGCCAGGCTACACCGTGAATACGGGCTTGGTGCCGATCTTTCCTGGGTCGTACGGGTACTTGATCGTCAATTCACCGTCTGAAGGCTCGCCGCCGCCGATCGTCGGGCTCTTCAGCGGCGACTACTACTTCGATGAGTTCACTGCGAACACCGACTCGGTCGTGTTTAAGGTGGACGATACTGCGGGTCCCGTTCGTATCTTCGTCAAGACCACGATGAACCACCGAGCTCCCTTCGAGAAGTCGGATGGGTCGTTGGCGGAGGTCCTCGTCGGCTACCTGGGAACGAACCAAGTGACGTTGGAGGCACCATTCCTTGGAATTGCGTTGGCTCCCAACGCAACTCTGGCCATGGGCACGAGCGACGCGACCGAGTTCACCGGGCAGTTCTACGGCAAAACGATCGAGTTTCGACCCGACGTGGAAGTTGCCTGTCTCGGCGTGCTCGACATGTCGGTTCGCATTCCTGGAGGAGGGCTCATGCCGCCGCCTCCGCCAGGAGACTGCAATGACAACGACGCCAACGGGACTGAAACCGACGTAGACTGCGGCGGTGGGGTGTGCCCGACCTGTGATGATGGGCAGAATTGCATGCTCGATTCCGACTGCTCGAGCGGCTTCTGTGACGGCGGAACCTGCCAGCCGCCTGGCTCCGGGGACCTCACGCTCAACGGGCAGTACACCATCAACGCTGATTGGGGATACGGCTACTGCATCGATCTCAACATCAGCAATCCGAACGGTGTCACCGCGGAGACGTGGGAGGTGGTGCTCCAGACCGGACAATCCACCATCACTCAGAGCTGGTACGGTGCGTACAACCCCTCAAGTGGTCAGGTGACGATCGTCCCCAACTCAACTTGGTTCGACCAATCGATTGCCCCGGGGGAGTCAGACAACTCGGTGGGCTTCTGCGCGAACCGCCAGGTTCCGTTCAGCGGGGTCCTACCCCAAATCGTAAGTGCCACCGGTTACCCTTGAGTCGTGGGTATGGTAGAAGACGAGCGTTCGAATTGGAGCCCGGTGGTTGTCCTTCTAGGGGCAGCTGCCGTGGTCAGCGTCGGCATTTGGATGTTGACCGCCATGACGGGTGACAGGGGCGAAAGCGCGTTCCTCGGAGAGCGGAGTTGGGATGTGCGCTTCGGGCCGAAAGATGCTTCCGAGCAGGTGGTAGTCTTTGGCGAGTGCGCGACCGCTGCGACCTTGCGCACGATGAAAGCGCTGCAAGCGATCCAACGAGAGCGGCCTGAGGACGTGTCCATCCTTTGGAAGGACGCGCCTCAAAAGGAGTACCGTCAAGCGGGCTATCTTGCCGCGAAGCTGCTGCACGCGAGTGAGTTGAAAGGACCGCGCCGGCAAGGTCTTGCCCAGGCTCTCTGGGAGCTTCCGCCCAATGCCCTGATGGGACAGATCATCGAGCTCGGAGTGCGCCATGGGATCAGCCGTGAAAAGGCGAAGATCGCGGTTACGGGTGAGCAGTCCCCCGAGACGTTGCAAGGCGCAATCAAGGACGCCGAAGCCGCGGGGGTGCGCGGAACGCCCGTAGTCTTCATCAACGGGCTTCGATTGAAGAGTCTCAGCGAAGAGGAGCTGCGGCGGCAGTTGCTCCAGGAGACGAGCTCGTCGTGAACCGCGCGGGCTTGCTCGTTCTGGTTGCCCTCCCGCTGGGGTTGGCCGCCGCCTGGACACTGCTTGGACCAAGTGGTTGTCAGGCGACTGACCCGGGGACAGGTCCCGTATCGGTCGGCGACCGCGCTCCAGGCGACGGCAGCGAGTCGCCAACGAGAACGAACCAGAAAGGTGGCGGGCGCCGTCCAGCAGTGCTGGCCTCGTCGCAAGACGAGGCATACGAAGAAGACCACGAAGATGTCGCCGCGGACGGCCGCAGGTACGACCCGGACTCTCCAGCTGGGAAGAGCGCGCCAAAGCGCCGAACATTGGGAGTCGGGACGGATTACGGGTCTGCAGAGCAGGTGGCACGCCTGGAACAAGCGGCTCCCAAGCTCGACGGCGCCTGTGACGGGACATGCCCGGACCAAACGGTCTGCTATCGTGTCCGAGAAGGCAGCTCCGCGACGGGCATCACCTGGGCTCATCGCTGCGTACCGTTGAAGGAAGGGTGCGACGTGGTTGGTCAAACGTGCGAGTGCCTGAAGGTCGACCCGTGCCGCCGTCCTTGGGTTTGTCACGGCTTTCCTGGTCAGTATGAGCCGGCGCAGCTGAAACGTGGTGTGCGCGGTCTGGAGATCACATGTGGGCCTAGTTCCAGGGAGAAGGAAGCCATCAAGCCGCGCAAGGATTGCAACACGCCGAACTGCGAATGAACCACCCGAGCCGCTCAGTCGCAGCCGTACGACACGCTCAGATCTGCAGATTGACTGCTGACGTGTAGCTCGTAGCAGACGGTGGGGCATAGCTGAATGGCGGTCGGTGCGGCTTCGTCGTCGAAGTGCCAGCCCGTGCCTCCGCTGCACTCGGGGTCGTAGTCGTACCAGAGGCTTTCGCCGTCGTTGCCGTTCAAGGAGACGTGTATGTCGTCGCTGGTGAGCGCTACATCTGCTGGCACTGCCGTGAGAGAGACGCGGCACACTTGGCTGTTTTCGCGGATGTCGTTGATCACGCCGAGGAGATCCGCGGCGGTTTGCTCTGGGTCGTCGGTGTCGAGTAGATGCATGTTGCCGGTGCCCCCGGCCTCGGCGACCTGCTGCAGTTGCGGTACTGTATCTGGTGGGTTGGGCTCGTCTTCCGTCACCGGGTTGCGCACGCCGATGACGTGGGTGGGCACGTCATCAGCGACCTCTGCCACGGTATCGACGACCAGTCCGATCTCGACGGGGTCGTCGAACAGTCCGTAGCAGAGTTCGGGCACGCCGTCGGTGATCAGCACGATGGCGTGCACTCGGTTTGGCTGCACTTCGCGCATGGCGTCGATGGCGAGCAGCGTGCCTTCGATCGCCGCGAGCGTCGGCGTTCCGTTGCCCCAGTCGTCCACGGTCTCGGGAGTAGCCTCGGTGAGCGCGGTGCCGAAGCTCTCCGAGGGCAGCGCCGTGAGCCCGACGTCGGGTTCGGAGTAGCTTTCCGCTCGGCAAAAGGGAGCGGCACCGCCGTCGGCCATCATCCCGCCGAGAAACCCACCGCCACCGCCGCCCTGAAGCGTTGCCGATTCGTCCGGGAAGAACGTGAGCGTTGCAGACAGACCTGCTGACTCCGGATCTTCGAAGAACGCGCGAGTGGCCGCCACGACGGGATCCCACTTCAGTTCCTGGGCGTAGTGCGGTTGCACGCCTGAACCCATGCTGCCGGACACGTCGAGCACGAAGCTCAACACGACGTCGTCGAGATCGAGGGGCTGAACGATGCTTTCGCAGCCGACCAGCCCGTCGGGTGTGGGATTCGGGGTGTCGTTCGTTGGTTCACACGTGGGGTCATCGCTGCAGGCGGGACCCGCTCCCAAGGAGGCATCGGACCTGCCTTCGCCGTCAGCCGTGCTTCCGGCATCTTGCAGGGCGCGGTCCGTTGCTGCGTTCGTCTCGTCGGTTGCGGTGTCGTCCGACGTCGTGGGCGTGCTCGCCGCGGTATCGGTCGTCGTTTCGTCGGCCGTCGACGAGGCGCCGTCGTCCTGCACGCTGTCGGTGCTGGGCGCGCCATTGCCGGGCTCGCTGCCATCCGTGAGGCTACCGTCCGATTCGGTTCCGCCGGACACATCGCCCGAGGCGTCCGAGGTGTCGCACGCCGAGGTGAGCAGGGCTGCACCGAGGAGCGGCGCCGATAGCATGGACGCCTGCGAGGTTCGGCGACGAAGCATGCCGCGCAAGTTCGCCGCTAGCTCGGTGGGCTTGCTATTTGTTCGGTTCATGGATGTGTCTTCTCAGTCGAGCGCTGGTGTGCAGGAGCTGTCTGTCTGGGCTTCGTCGAGCACCTCCAAGGTGTCCGCGAACGGGGTGAGTCTCAGAGAGACTGCCTCTAGAGTTACGCAGTAGGGCTGTTCATCTCGTGGACACGGTTCGCAGGGCGCGCCCCCTGAGCTCAGTGCGTTGCACACGAGGGCTGCGTCCGTGTCGTCCGCGAGCTGGGTGAACAAGGGGTAGAGGTCGCGCATGTCCATCGTGACGACCAGCTGGAGCTCCGTGTTCGACGCCTCTAGCGGCAGGACGTTCGTCAGCGTGAAGTCATATGCCGTCGCCCGGACCGCCAAGTCCTCGGTCGTGTGGCGGATGTACGTCGGGAAGTCGACGGGGCCGATTTGAGAGCGTCGATCCACCAGCGACTGGGGCGCGGACGTCGTGGGGGCACAGCGATCTTGCTCGGCTGGGGCGTCCGCGGGCTTCGCGGTGCCCAGCACGATGTTCGTCTGCGCGTCGATGGCGATCAAGATCCCCGGAACGAACGGCCCCATGTCTGGTCCGAGGGCGGACGGGTACACCCAGTTCTCGGCAGGGACGTCGAGCAGATACACGGGTCCGAGGCTCGAGCTGGGTGTGCCTTCCGGGAGCATGTCGTCGACCGCTTCGGAAGGGGCGGGGGATTCGGAGGCGATTTCGTCACTTGCAGCAGGTTCCGGTGACGGCTCTGGGTCGGGCGTATCGGTCGCTCGTTCTGCTTCGGCGGCGGGTGGCGGGTCTCTTCCGTCGCCCGTCGGCTCGAGCGGAGCCTCGGTATCCGTGCTGTTGGTTGCGTCCTCGGTATCCGTGCTGTTGGTTGCGTCGTCAGTATCCGGCTTCCTGGCGACGTCTGTGGTGTCGGTAGTCTCGGTGCTCGTACGACCCACATCGTCGGGGGCATCGCTGCTGCCGCACGCGGCAGCGAGCATGCAACCCGCGAGAGCACCCGCCGCCCATTCGAGTCTATTGAACACGGAGCGTCCCATCGTCGCGCCTCCCCGCTTGCTGGCCGAGCACCGGCTGGTCCTCAACGGTGATGGGTCTGGCTTACCAGAGACTGGTCTTCGGCTCCACCGGTGCAAGTGGCGCAACACTGGTGCGGTGCGCCGAGTTGCCGGTCGTGCTCCGTCCTGAGACGGAGTGCCGTCACCTTGCCCTGGACCATCACTCATCCACTTTCCCCTCAGGTTGCCCACTGCCCACGGCTCGCGCGTCGAAGGTCCAGCCGAAGAGTTCTCCGTAGAACGATTGGGCGGCTTCCGGCGACGTCGTCGCCAGATCGACGAAGCTGAAGCAGCCGTTAGGGTACGCCGTTCGTTTGCCCATGGGCGATGTCTAGCAGCTTGTCGAGGGCGTAGTGTGCCGATTGGGGGGTGGTGCGTGCTGCGCGCCATGGGCGACTTATCGCCTTGCCGCTGCCGGTCGTACGAAGGTGTCAGCGCCACCGGTCGAGCGTGGGGGGAGAGAATGTTCATCGTCCGAACGAATCGCGAAATCCCTGGGGTCAACTTCCTGAGCTTCGAGGGCAAGCCCACGGACGAGGAGTTGGAGGCGTATCTTCAATCGGAGGCGACGCGCCTGGGCACCGAACGCCCAAGCCCGGTGGTGACCGTGCTCTCTCTCGGCAGTGTGTGGACTTCCACGCAACGCAAGCGCATGCGCGAGTTTGAAGCTGAAGTGCAGGACAAGACGTCGGGCACACAGCTCGGCTTGGCCATGGTCGTCCCCAACAGTCTGGTTCGAGGCGCCTTCACGGCGTACCTCTGGCTCGCCCGCCCGACCTATCCCACCGCCATGGTGGCGACGCCCGCAGAGGCCCACTCTTTCGTCGTGGAGCGACTGCGAACGGTCAGTTTGCCCATACCCGACGCGGCCGAGTTCCGTCGGGTTGCCGAGTCGGTCTGGTCTGGGCGCGTCGCCAGGCCTGGTCAAGGCATGGTGCCACTCACCGCTACCGACAGCGCGCGGGCGAGCTGAGGTCGCTGGGCAGCGGCGTCGAAGTCATGGGATCCACTCGTCGGAACCGTCCGGGCAGTCCGGAATTTCGTCGCCCACGACCGCGATCGTGACCTGCGAGCCATCGGCACAGGTGAATGCCATCGCCCCTGGGGTGCAGTTGGCTTCGTCGAAGCCGTTGGGGCAGTCGTTCTTGCCGTCACAGGTCTCGTAGGGGCCGACTTGGACCTCGGACAGTGCACCGTCGCAGCTGAGGAACCGCCGTCGACAGAAGCGCAACACGGTGGGAAGCTCGCCACAGCTGCTTGGAGAGGCTGCGCTTGGAGAGGCGGTGAGGCACTCGGACGGTAGCTGCTCTCCCGTTCCTTGGCAGGAGGCGGCGCACATACTTTGGAACCATAGCCCTTCAGCCAGGCAGCGCAGGGTGTCGTCGGCATCCGTTGCCAGAGCTTGCAGGCAGCCGTTGAGCACGACGGTTTCGGCCTCCGTGCATTCCGGCACCGCGATGGGTTCGGCGGCTGGCTCCGGCTCCGGCTGCACGTCCCCGCAGCGACACTGGTTCTGAGCCCAGGCCAGGAGCGCGTCGTCGAGCTCGTCGGCGCCCGTCGACTCAGTTGGGCTGATGTTGAACGGCACCGGTACGCTCGTCACATCGGTGCAATGTTCACCTGGGGCCGGCCCCGCGAGGCGTTCAGGTACCGGGTTGGGTTGCGCCCCGGGGACCCATCCCCAGCACCACACGCTGCCGTCGTCGAGACGCGCACAAGCATGCCCCTGGCCCAGTGAGATCTCGACCGCGGGCGCACCGAGCCGCACGCGGGCGGTCGAGCTCTTGTCGTCGTCGGTGCCGTCGCCGAGCTGGCCCAGTTCGTTCTTTCCGCGACACAAGACCACCCCGTCTTCGGTGCGGGCGCACGTCACACCATCTCCTGCGGCGACCTCCGCGATATCCGTGTCGAAGTCGGCGACGACGGCGTAGTATGCGGGATACGGGCCGCCGCGGCACCACACCGTGCCGCTCTTCTTGAGCAGGCAGTCGTGGTCGATCCCGATGGCGTTGGTGACGACGCCGTCCGGCGTGTTGGACGTGAGTGCGATTCCTTCCGAAGGGCCGCCAACTTCCCAGGCCACGTCGTACAGGCGTCCGTCCTCGACGAGGCGCGTGCGAGCCGCGCCGAGTTGCAGCATTTGGCGCGGTCCGAGACCGATCTGTGGCAGTTGCACGGCGCTAGGGAGTGTCACCTCACCGGCAGCCGTTCCCCAACAATGGCCGTGAATCAATCCGTCCAGGGCGCAGCCGTGCTGGCGCCCGAGTGCGAGTTGGATCACGGGGCTTGGCTCCGGACTCGAGAGCGTGAGCAACGGCTCTGACGATTGAGCCAAATCGGCGACGCCGAGTTGCGAGGCGCCGTTATCCCCCCAGCAGGAGACGTTCGCGCCGGATGCGGCGCACGTGGTGTTGCCACCCGCGGCGAGCAGCGAAACATCGTCGACGGCGCTGTGAACGAACGCTGCCGAGTCCCCGGTGGTGCCGTCGCCGAGTTGTCCGAAGTCGTTGGCTCCGATGCATGCCACGCGTCCGTCGTCGTAGAGCACGCAGGTGTGGGCATCCCCCGAAGCGAGTTGCTGAGCGCAACCGTTCGTGGGGGAGGGAGTCTCGACCTCTGGGACTGCCGGTAGTTGAACGGGTACGTTGGAGTCGAGCGGCTGTGTGCCGTTGCCCGGGTTGGAGGTGTCTGCTGGGGCGGTGGTGTCCGAGCTCTCGTCGGCTTCGGACGTGGGGATCGTTTCCCCGTCGTCTCGGGTTGCATCGATGGCGGTCGAGCGCCCGCCGCAGCTCACGACGCCGAGCGCGAGCGAAACGCTCAGCAACATTCGAAATGGTTCGCCAAGTACTGTCAAAAAGCCTCGCACCGGGCGCCTCCTCGAGAACTCACCGACCAGCCCGATCGTTCGAGAATTTAGCCCGTCTTCATCGTGGGACGCTAGCACGCGCTGGGCGCGGGCCTGCCACTTCTTGCGCTGGTGTCGCACCACATGCGCAGGACACCCGTGCGGGTGCAGCACTTGCTTTCGAAACTCGCGATTCGCGGGTGGCCGGCCGCGTGGGGGCTGGGGGCTGTCGCCGGGTGTGCCACTTCTGACGACGGCGCAGCTTCCGAGGCTGTCGAAACCACTGCCGAAGCGCCGGAGGACTCCTCCAGCGACACGACCTCAGAGTCCGCGACGGACACCGACGCTGCGGACACCGACTCTGAGGCGACGGACGATGGCACACCCGGAGCGCCGGAGGGCGAGTCCGTGCAAGACGTGATTGACGACATTCTCGACTCCAGCGAAGGCTCAGCGGGAGATGGACAAGATGCAGGCGTCGAGAGCGACACGACACCGAGCGCTGCGCCGACGTCAGACGTGGACGGCAGTGGCGGCAACGAACCACCGATTTCGCCGGCGGACTTGTCGCCCTCCGAGCGCTACATCACCGCGCGGTCCGACACGCGCTTGGTGTTGGAGGTGGACTCGGTACCGGGCATGGAACCCCGAGCAGCTGCAGAAGCTGAGCTGATCGAGCGTTTCTCTGCGTTGCTCGACAAGCCTGACGGGATCAAGGTCATCCACGACGACGTTTTGGAGGCGCGTGGTAGTGCTTACGAGTGGACACCCGACGAACTGTTCGAGTACTTGAGTTCGCACTTCGACGACGACCAGCCTGAGGGAACCGTGAGCATGCACGTCGTCTTCGTCGATGGTCGGTACGTTTCCCCGACGGGCGGGCGCTGCGCCGGCTCCATGACGTGAACGGGTCAATCGCTTGTTAGCCAAGCCGTGGCGTCGCTTTGACAGTAGACATGCGCGTTGGTTCAATGTCCCGCACCGCAACTTGTATGTTTGCTGGACACTCGCGAGCGCAGATTGATATGCTCGGCGGCATGAATCGAGCCGCTCCCATCTTCGCCACTGTCATGCTCTTGCCCATCACTTCGTGCAAGACCTCTCACCTCTCCGGCGGAGGGGCTCAAGTTGCCACATCGCAAAGCGCACCCATTGATTCGGGTTGGGATCCCGAGTCCTGCAAGTCCCTCGGCTACATCGTTGGTCGTGGTGGAGGGGCGTTCGGTGGTGGCTGGATCTCAAATGACCAACTCATCGAGTATGCGATGAATGACCTGCGCAACAAGGCCTCCGAGCTTGGCGCGAATTTCGTCCAGCATGATACACCGACGATGGGACAGGCAGGTTCGGACAACGGTAGCACCACGTCCACCGCAACGGTCAGCGGAACAGCTTACCTCTGCGAGCAAAAAGCCGACAAAACACAGATGGCGGCGAATGACACGACCGAGAGACCCCCTTCTGGTTGTACGCCTGGATCCACACAAGAGTGCGTCGGCGCCGCGGGTTGCAAGGGCGGACAATTCTGTGTTGATGACGGCTCTGGATACTCCAAGTGCGACTGCGGCTCGACCAGCGAGCAGGACTCCGCGGAGGGCGAAGAGCCGTGAAGTCCCTCGCGAACGCGGGACAGCCTCGAGCCGGCGTCGTGCTTCGAGCGAGCTAACGCTTCTCGGGGATGCACACCGCTGCCGTCGCGTCGTCGACCGTGGTGACGTCTTCGATGCACGAGCCGAGCACCCCATCGGCGCGACAGAACGAGCAGTCCGCCTGGCTGTTGCAGGTGCGCATGCACAAGGGTTCGGCCCCGCCGTCGTCCACGCACACGGAGTCGTTCGGGCAGTCAGCGTCCGTCGAACACCCTGTCTCGGCGCAGTAGCCCCCACGGTAGTTATCAACACACGTCAGGTCGCCGGTACAATCCGCATCTTCGACGCAATCGGCACCCAAGCCGCAGTCGCCCGGCACGCACACTTTACGATTGTTGGAACCGCCGCCCGATGAACGACAGATGAAGTCGTAACCCGCGCCGCGCTGACAGTACTCGGCGTCGTCTTCTGGTGGGGCGTCCCAGTTGGCCTGCGCAGCCTGGACGTCTTCTTTTTCGCAGCTCAGGAAGCACACCATCTGCCCCGTCGATTCGAAAGGCGAGCAGACCTGGTTGACGTCCGCATCGCATTCGCCGTCGGCGGCGCAGCAGTCGTCATCGGCCGTGCACTCGTGGGTGCAGTAGCCCTCGTCGACCCGATCGAGACAGATCGCGTCGCCAGCGAGCTCACCTTCCGGGACGTCAGGGAAGCAGTCTGCCGCGGCCTCGCACACAGCTCCCGTCTGCCCGTCGTCGGGACGCGAATCCTCGTTCTTGCTCGAGCCAGAGTCGTCGCCGCAGGCCGTAAGTAAACTTCCGCAAAGAGAGACCACCAGGAGTGAAGAGCCAACGCTGAGCCGACGTGTCATGCCGCAAGCCTGGGCGTGGCTCGCGGACCATGCAAGACACCGCCTCGAAATCACGACGCCTTTTCGGCCGACCCGTTCGCTGTGTCCTGTGGATGTGGAACTCGGGGCCTGGAGTGTGTGCGGCGATTGGTGCGCATGTCTGCCGTGCGCCCACCTCGGCAAACGATGCCCACGTGGCAGCGTGAGAGCGATGGCTCTGCCGCAGCGGTGGCGACTCGGCAGCGCGTCGACGCCGATGCTCGGGAGTTCATTCGCTTCCGGGGTCGCTCTTGAAATGTTGACCGAAGTAGATGACCAGCCGTGAATCGAGCTGTCGGTTCAGGTTGGCGTTGACCTCATCCAGTCGCGCACGGGCGGATTCCAACTCGGTGCGCAATCGAGACAGCGTGCCCACGAGCTCCTCTTCCATGGGATGACCTGCGCACAGATCGAAGGTGAACGTTGCTCCGCCGGTGACGTCGTTCTGGGTCGACGAACTGTCTCCCTGAGAAAGCTTAGCGCAGATGGCGGTAACGACGGCCTGGAAATGGTCGAAGACGGCAGCTTCCCAGCCTTGGGCTTGTCCGATCGGCACGTCGAGGTGGTCACTCGTGTAAAGCTCTACCTCGCCGGCCGCGCGTTGGATGTGACCGTCGGCGAGCAGCGTTTCCAACGCCGCGCGGCAGGCACTCTCTGACAGGCGCGTGCTCTCCACCACCTCCGCGAGGGCGATGGGGCCCCGCCGAAAGACGGACTGCCACACCAAGTAGGAATTGGCGACGGCCCGCTCTCCATCGGCGACGCCTGCGAAGTCGCGGTCGTCGGCGATGCGATAGACGGCGTGTGCTCCGCGCCCTGCGCGATAGCAGAAACCCGAGCCGACCAGGTCGTTCAGAACCCCCGTGATCACGTCGTGCTCGTCGGCGGCAAACCTGGCGGCGACCCGCGCTCCAGAAACCGGCTGCTGTTGCCGGATGAACTCCAGGACTGCCTCCCACACCGTTCGTCCTTCCACGCTTCGGCTCTGTGCGAGCTCGGACGTTCTGCGATGGTAGGTGCGCAGCGTCATGCCGAACATGTCGGCGATGACGTTTTGGCGCAGGCCCTGGTTCCGTAGCTCGTTGGCGAGATCGACGAACACCTGGTTCGCCAATTGGGCGAGCGGTGCGCGCAACCCGCCGCTAGTGGCGAGCTGTGCCACGAAGACCGTCGTTTGTTGCACGACGGCCTGGATCAAGAGCTGGGCATTCATCGGCTCGCCATCGTCGTGACTGCACTCGTCACTGCGAGTTCACGTCCGCACAGAATACGTCGGCGTCGCCGTCCTCCGGCACGCTACAGCCCGCGCTTGCTTCGCACAAGGAGCCCGCGCAAGTACAGCTCAGCGGATCGAGGCAGGGGTTGTCTCGGCAGCCGTAGCTGACCTCGCTCAATGGCCCGGTGATGGATTCGTAAGCCACGCACAGCTGCGCCACGCCACAGGTCTCTTCCCCGCAAGCCCTTCCCTCGAGTCCGGCATCTGGGCACTGGGTGAGTGGAGTGACGTTCCACTGCCAACCATCCGCCGTCTCGGTGCATTGGCCTTGAAAGGCCCCGCACGTCTCACTGCCGCTGCAGGCTCCCACCCCGTTGCAGTCGTAGAGGCAGACCATGGACGCCGCGGGGCTGAGTGGGGCAGGACAAGCGGATCGAGTTGTCGGCACCGTCGGCGGGCAGGGATCGCCCGAGTCTGCGAACTCCTCCATCCAGGTTCCGCCGCTGCAGGTGGACGTGCTGCCGACGGGCGAACCAGCGTACTCACAGCGTAGCCCTTCAGGCGAACAGACCGAGCCCGCTCTAGGCGGGCCCGCTGGGCACTCTCCCGCCGTCATGAGGTCGACGCCGCTGTCTGGAGTCTGCTCGTCGGTCCCCCCGTCCAGGGTCGTCTCGGTGCTGTCGGGATCGACAGCGTCACTGGTGCCTGCGTCGGCCACGTCGGGCGCGGCCGAGGCATCTCCTGCCGGGGTTGGCGGCACGTCCATCGAATCGGTCGTGTCGACGTCCGTTCCCGTTGCGTCGGGGGAAGTCGTGGTCGAGCCCTCGTCGGTCGATCCGTCCGTCGAGTCGTTGGAGTCCGCAGCCGTGGTCGTTTCAGCGATGTCCGTCGAGCTGTCGGATGCTGCGGAGTCGTCCGTATCGGTGGCGTCCACCGCGATGCGCATGCCGTCTTCGTCGAGGCAATAGCCTTGGGAGCAAGTCGCCTCCGGGTGACCCTCACAGTCGGCTGGGGTCATGCACCTGAGCCAGTGGGTGGAGCCCGAGCCCTCAGGGGTATCGCTTTCGCTCGTTCCGCAGCCGCCGAGGAGCAGGACGCTCGCGAGGGCGATCCGCAGGACGGCGGAAGTGTCGAGATGTCGAACCAAGCGAAGCATGCAATCGCCTTTCTGAGGGGAGGGCCAAGCTCGTGGGGCCGATGCTTGGCGTCGGACCGTAAGGGTGCCTGAATCGGCGCTTCGAACCAGTGTCAAATTTGTCAGAAGTTGCCGGCGCTGCCACAAACGCTCGGTGCGGCCCATTGAGGAGAGCAGAACTCCCGGTGGATGTTGGCGCGCCTCACAATCTGCGCACGTCGTATGTGGAGCGTTGGGCGCACCAAAGGGGGACAAACAACTCCAAAGCTCGGTCCCCGAGTTGAGCCCAGCTGTAGCATTGCCCGGCTCACCGAAGTGCCTGCGGTGTTGGTTTGGTGGGATCGTAAACTTCACGCGCGAAGCGTATGCTAGGGAATGGGCTCCGTCTTCGGGTAGCCGCATTGCTGCATGCAGCTCAGGAGCTTCGCGCTCGCAGCGAGTTGCGTGGCGGATCCGGCAGTGCCGATGTCGTCCAGACAGCTTCGTCGTTTGGCGAGTGGCAGCTGGCGGCAGTCGTCGCGTCGTTTGGCGACGCCAGCTTCCAAGTCAGGCATCGCCGATACGAGGCACTGCTCGGCGCACATCGAGCGCGCGATGCAACGGGCATCGATGCAAACTCCGTAGGGTTCCGCGCGAGCCACCGAGTGTTGCTGCTGCCAGCGGAACTGCCGTGGCGTCAGTGTACAGTGGACGCCGAGGAGCGGACGGCCAACGCCGGCGCACACGTCGGGTTCCGGAGTTGCGGCAGCTTCAGCTGGTGCCGCCGAGTCGTGCGCGTGTGGCGTTGGGCAGTCGGGGGCGGGCGTCGGGGATGCCGCGCCGGACGAGTCTGCCGGGTTGGGTGGTGCCGCGCGGGATGCTGCGGTTGGGGATGCCGCGGTTGCGGGGGATGCCGGCGCGGTTCGCGTCGTCGGGGAACATGCCGCGAGCATCGCGAGACACAGGGCCACGCGGAGCGCGAGGGGGTTGGCGCGGCGGTCGCATCGGTGTTCACCCAAGCGCTGATCCATGGCTCCTCTAGGCTACAGGTCGCCGTTTTCGATCTGGTTTTCGAAGTCGTCCAGGTCGAGCAGCGTTTCTACCGGGATTAGGATGGGCTGAAACTCGTCGCTAGCTCCCAGATACTCTTCGAGCCGGTCGAGGCACTCGTCGATGTTCGAGTTACTGGCGCCGCTCGAGAACGGCAACATCACCGTCAGGTCCGACTCGGGATCTGGAGGGAAGCGCCCTGGAGGGTAACGGTTGACGAAGACGAAGCGGATTTCGAGCGCTTCGCCCAATACCGTCACCCGGGCCAACTGCAACGCGCAGCGATCGACGAAACGATAGCGTTCGTCGATCGGTTCGGGGCCGTCGCCAGGTTCGAATACCTGCTCGGCGTCGGGTTGATGTTCATCTTCGTGTTCCGGGCGGATGTTGTGCAGAGCGGGGGAGCGAAACTTCATCCCCGGTTCATGGGAGTCCGGGAATTGTGCCTCTGCTCCAGGGGCATCCGAACCCTGAATGTAGAAATTGAGAAAGCTCTGGGCTTCGAACTGCTGCTCTTCGGGAGTCATCGTGTGCCTCGCTCGGGAAACGGTTCTGGGTCATCGTGCTTTTCGGGAAGCCGCTCTCCGTGGACTGACGTCGGTACTTCTCCCTGCAGGCACGCGACGAGCCGAGTGCCCAAGTCTCGTAATCCTTCAGGGCGCAAACGCGCTTCCTCGGTACGACATTCGGTAGAGCGCATGCAGGCCGCACTCGGTAGGCCTCCGATGTGCCGCCACTGGATTGTGGCGTGTTGGGCGATCCAGCGCGCGCAGTGTGTGGCCCAATCTGCGGGCGCCACGCAGCTGCCCGCGTGGCAGCGAGCAGCGGTGCCGTCGGGTGTTCGGCAGTGATTGGGCTCGGGAGTGGCCGCTTGCAGCACGCACTTGCCCAAACAACGGTACTCGCTGCAAGGGTTCGTCGTTGCCGGGCAATCCGCGTCGTGCACGCAACGTTTCGGCTGCTCCGGGCTCGGAGCTAGACTCGCCAACTCGCTGCAGTTCGCTAGACACATGCGGTGCCACGCAAGCACGTCGTCCACCCCCTCGCGGAAGTACTCACGAACGGCATCGGCGCAGTTCGTATCCAGCCCCGTCGGGGTTTGGCAGCGGGCGAAGGCATCGGGATGTTCCCATTCCTTCGACCAATCGAGCAACGTCGGGCCGACGCCAGCATTGCACTCTTGCTCGCAACTCGAGGCAGCGTCTGCAGTGTTCGCTTCGTCCGTCAGTTCGGGGGCGGCGTCTGGCGGCGCTGCCGCGGGCTGTTCGGAGGTGCACTCGTGGAGGCGGTTGGGGGACCTGGCGTCCTGCGTTGCCACCGGGCGTGCGGAGTCCGCGCGTGTCGTCGCTGCGGCGGGCGTCGGGGCGACGGCAGGAGTCGCAGGCGTGCAAGCGATGAACGCCGTCACCACGCCGAGCCAACTCTCCAGCTTTCGAACCCAGTACATCACGGCGAAGGAGTGAAGTAGGGCGGCAGCGTGTCACTGGGCATGCCGGCGGCGAAGTGCGCGCGATCCATCGGTACGAGCTCGTGTTCCAGGATGCGGTTGAAGGCGGACACGCCTTCTTCCTTGGCGATCTTGCCGCCGAGGAGCATGCGGCCATCCGTCGTCGTCTCGATGCGTCCGATCGGTTGGGTGTTGCGTTTCAAGGTGCGGTGCGGAGCATCCCCACTGACGGACTTCGCCAATTTGACGGCGGTCGAGTCTCTGGGCGCACTGATCATGGCCTGGGCCAGAGCCCACAGCGGGTGGTAGATGTACCAATGCGCTTCCACCCGGTCGCGGCCCGGCATTTGGCGCAGCGACCAGATGAAGCGACTGATGGCGTAGTTGCTGCGCTCGGACTCCGTTGCTGTGTCCGGCAGGTACATGGTCAGCAGTGGGGAGGCATAGAGGATGGCGCCAGCCTCGAACTGCTTCTTGATGCTGAAGCGATTCTCCGGGCGGTCCTTGAGTTCGCGATCGAAGAGCACCAAGCGGGCGAAGCCCAGAGGCCGTGCGCGCTGCAGTATGGTTTCGACCTTGGTCTGCAGCGCCGGCGCGGTCGCAGCGGTCAACGGGGGAAACGCCCCGAAGCCGCGTGAGGGGTGCGTCGGATTGCCGATGTTGGTCGCGCCAGGGCCATCGTAGATCCCGGTGTGAAAGCCCGCGCGGGCTCCGAGGAGGTCGACCTGAGTACCGCGGCCGGTCACCCCGAAACCTCCGGTGTCGAGAAACTGCACGCGGTTCTTGGTTCGGTCCGCGGGATTACGGCGAACACGAATGTTGAAGCCCGAATGGGGATTGTCTTGGTTGTCGCGGAGCAGCAAGTCGCTCTGACGCACGAGGAACGTCGTGTGCAGACGTTTGGGGATCGCGACGTGCACGGTCAGTTCTTTGAGCACGGTGCGGCCACGATCGTCTTCGATGTCGACCAAAACGGACTGAGTACCGTTGTCGATGACGCGTTCGGCGAAGTGCCGATTCAGTTCCTCGTAGCGTTTGCGACCGACGGGGTCGTTGAGCGCGGCTCGCGCGTGGCGGTTGGAGAAGAGGTGCACACTGCCCGGGCCGTAATCCGGGACCTTCGCCACGGCGTGGGTGATGTCCACGTTCTGCGGCCCCTCACCGAGGATGTTCGGATCGCCATTCGAAGGGACGACCGGCTGCGGATCCGTTTCATCGGCGCTGAACCAAGTCGCGCCCATCTTGACGGCATTGCCCGCACCGTGCGCGCCTGCTGCGACCTGGTCGGCGATGTTGCCGGAAGTGTTGCCGCGGCTCACGACGCCGAAGGTGGCCAGGTGCTGGCAGGCAAACGCCAGCCCGTAGCGCGGATTATCGGTCGCTGCGATCTGTGCACCGGCTGAGATGTAGTCCTCGTCCCGTCCGGCCCCGTAGCGTGCCACGGGACCACCATAGCGCGCGAAGCTGAGCATCTCGCTCACTTGCCGTGCCCAAAGTTCATTCGTGGCAGCTACTGGATCGGAAGCAAAGCGCGCCTTCGAGAGTACCTTGGTGGTGGGGTTGAGCGTCTGTTGGTCCCACACCGGATCGAGGGTGCCAGGGCTGTCGAGCAGCACGAAGAGACGATAGAGCAACGCTCTGAGCGAGCCGGGCTGCTTGTCGGCGACCTTCGCCGCATCCCCTGGGCCCGGTGTCAACGTCCGGTAGCTGGGGGGCATGGGCGGTGTGTTCGCTCGCGTCAAACCAGCGGAGAGGCGAGGGATCGGGTCGAGTTTCATCGCTTGCACGATCACGCTGCTGCTGTTGAGAGCTGCCGGAACACGAGACGTGGCGACGATTTCCGTCAACAGTGTGAGGCTGTCCGTCGCGCGTTCTTTGCCGTGCACCTCGAAGAACGTTTTGTTCATGCCGTGGGGTGAGCTGAACAGCACCTCCCAATGTTGTCGGCCTGCGCGCAGCGTCGGGGTGCCTGTCAACTTCAACTCCAGCACGCCACCGTTCGCAGTGAACCCGTTGGCGCCACCTTCGTTCAGCTCCTGCAGGCGGATGCGGCCTCGACGTCGGTCAGGAACGCGCTCCGCCCCGCCCACGTCGATGGTGCGCCGCACTTCGATGCTGGGCGGAGTGGCGCTATCGCCCTCTATCACGATCAGCCACTTCAAGTCGGACGAACTACTTCCGACGTCGGCGTCCAGAAAACCCATGCTCGCGGTCAGTGTCATCGCTCGTCCTCGTCCCAACCGTGGATCAGCAGTCCTTCATCGACCAGGATGGTGTCACGCAAGATCAAGCTGGAGCCACCCGGCGGCAGTCCCTTCTCTTGCACGACGCCCTCGGCATCCGTGACCCCACGACGTTTGCCCCACAGCGTGGCAATGACATAGGGTTGGTTGATGATCGACTCGATGTCGCCCTCGTCATCGAGATCGAGGCGTACGTTGAGTTGATCTTCGTAGCGGATCTTGTTGCGGCTCACGACGCGGCGACCGCCGCCTTCGACCACGAACTCGAAGAACACCTCAGGAAAGGCCGTGCCGGCTTCCATCTCGCCCGCGTAGGGTGGCTCCAAGGGCGCGTCCCATTCTGCGAATGCTGCTTCGATCTCACCGGCACCCGAGCGCACTTCTTTCGTCGCCAGCTCCTCGTCGAACTCCGAGATCACGACGCTGAACACCATGTCGATACCCGGCGGGCAGCCCGGCGCTTCGACGACCATGAACGTTTCGGTGTCGAACTGTGCGGTCTCATCTTCCCACTCGGCGACCCAAGGCTTGGCGCTGACCATGACGGTCGGGAGGCGCTCGTATTCGCCGGAAGTGTATATCTCGGTGATGTCCGGCTCTTGTCGAAGAACGTCCAAGTCCGGCTCTTCGCCGATGTCGAAGAAGAGAAACTCGACTCGTCGATTCGTTTGACTGCGATAGTTGTCTTTTGCGGCCTTGGCGATGGGGTGGTGTTCACTGAAGCCCATGTGCTTCAGGTCGTCGGCCAGAAACGTGAGTGACGAGCGCAGCTCTTCGACCCGTTCCGGCTTTTCGCCCAGCTCTTCGCGGATCCCCAACTGATAGACGTCGAACATCGCCCCCCACGTCTTTGGACCGATGTCGCCGTCGACGGCGAGGTCTTCCGGGTCGCTCTCGGTGGCGCCCGGCACGATTTCGAGCTTGGCGGCGTTGTATTGCTCTTGAAAGCGTCGCAGGGGTTCGATGCCGCTGAACTCCTGGTCGTCGATGGTGCCCGGGTCGCAGTTGAAATGCTGCGAAAACGCCCGGGTGCACCAAGCTAGCACCTGCTTGTAGTCGGACACTTTGTGCCGATTGTCGACCAGCTCGACGAAACGTTCACGCTCGCCGGTGAGCAGGCAAAAGGCGACCTCTGCGCGTTCTTCGGAGAGGGTTTGATTGAAATCGACAGTACCGGTCGTGTCCGTATGCCCAGCGACGAGCAGGGACTTGCCCTCGTGCTCCTCGCTGAAGCGCAAGGCGTGAGCGATGACGCCCACGGAAGTCAGACTTTCGTGCTCGCTGGCCTGGCCCTCTTCCTTGCCAATGGGCGTTTCTCCTTCCGGCAGCATGACGCAACTGTTGGTTCGAAACAGGCCGTCGTGCAGTTCCAGGAAGTGAATGCGTCTGCCTTCGCCAGCCACGCGCAGCTCCCGGTGCACTTTCGCGCGCTTGATCCAGGTGAGGTACTCGGGCCCGTCGGGCTCCCCAGGTGGAGGTTGGATGCCTTGTTCTTCGATGAAGAAGAAGAAGTCGACGCGCCTGTCCCCCGGGATCTCGATTTCTTCTTCGCCGGCCGTCGCAGTTGCGCTGGTAGCTGCAGTTACGCTGGAAGTCGCAGTGGCAGAAGCGCCACTCTTGTTCTCCCGGTTGCGTGCAGCGTGCACCTTGCTCAGGGGGAAGTGTTCACCGGCGCCGTGGGTCGTTGGGGTCTTCGGAAACTCGACGAGCGTGGGTTCTGGTTTTGGGCCGCTGCTGGTCGCGGGCTCGGCGCTGGCGTCGCTCGCTGCCGCGTCAGCGCGTGCAGCGTCGATTTCTGCGGCTCGTTCCTTCTTGGCGTCGCTTGGGCCACTCGCGGTGTCGGTGCCCCCGCGCGCGCCGTCGATCTGGGCGGCGCGTTCCTTGTCCGAGGCGCTCGAGGTTGCCCCAGTGTTCTTGCTCGTCGCTGCAGCGTCGAGTTTTGCGACTCGCTCTTTCTTTGCGGCGTCGCCGTCGTCTGCGGCATCGCCCCCTTTTGCGTCGCTCTTCTCATCGTCCTCCGCGGATGCGGCGGGACGAGTGAGCGCGAAGTATTCCTTGATCAGGCGCGTGCGTGTTTTTGGTCCGGCAACGCCGTCTTCTTTCAGACCTCGGGTGCGTTGAAACCAACTCACCAGCGGGTCCGGACCTGGGCTGCCCGTACCAGGCGTATCGCGCTCGTCGAAGTCGGGGAGATAGCGCAACATGAGCCGGTCTTCGCGCTTGCCCCAGCGGCTCTGCGTACTGGACGCCTCGTAGTTGTCGAGCCAACCATCGACGTCACCGGTCAACCACTGGGCTGCGGTTTCCGCTCGCGCTTCGGACAAGGGCGTGTTGACGTCGGGATCTGCGGTTGCGTCGGTATGCCCGACGATCAGCACTTCGCCCTCTTCGAAGGCCAGGGCCTGAGTGAACACTTCGCGCAGGGCCGCGATCGCGCGCGGCAAGAGGAACGTCTTGTTGGTGTCGCACAAGGCGCCGACGACACTGGCGCAAACAGCCGGAGGTTGCAGCACGATGCGGACGCGTTCATGCGTACGAACAGTCAGTCCCTTCTCGAACTCTTCGCGGGTGCAGTGGATGAGCGCCATGGAGCGGAGGCCCGAATTTGCGCCAATTGGCCCAGGGAGTCCAGGCTGGGGGACGCTGGTCCGGAGTCCTCGGCCGGGGCGCGTTGGTGAAGCACAGCCCCACGCTTCTGGCCCCCGCGTCGCGAAGATCCTGCACGTGGATACGGAGGGCTTGCCGTGTCGCTACTCCGAGCCCGCCTGACTCAAGGTCGAGCCCATCCAAACACCTTCGGCCACGTAGCTCCCGCTGCTCGAGGCCGGCAGAATATCGTAGGTGAACGGGTGCTGGTAGGGAATGGTCTCGTGCGCAACGACCACGCGGCCGTCGAGGACGTCGCCCGGTGTCAAGTCAGCGAGGCGACGCCCATCTGCCGTCGGGTGGGGGCCACTGATCTCCAAGGTCGAGCCGTCGTCCAGGCGCAGTCGCACCACGGAGTGGTCGTGAACTGGTCGACGCACGACGCGCAGGAGCGGGACTGCGACGATGCCGTCGGCATCCTGACTGTAAACCAAGTCGCCAGCGGCCAGGTCAGCGATGGGTATGTCTCCGAAAGGCGTTGCGATGCGGGTGTCGGGCGAGGCACAGACGCCTCCTCCGGTGCAACTCAGGAACGCGTCACGGTCAGCCCCGACCAAGAAGTTGTCTTGTGTATACACGCCGCAGTTCAGCCCGATGGCAACGTCACACACGGACGCGGCACAGCTGCAGTCCAGGGTTTCTCCGGCGCAGGGATCGACGATACACTGGGCAGTGACCCCTTGAGCTGGCCCGCACGAGATGTCGATCTCGACGCACACTTGTCCGTCGGGGCAAGTGACGCAGGGTTGTCCTTCGACACAGCGATCGCTGTCGCAATGTTCCATTTCGCCGGGGCACTCGGGAATGCGGATCATGCCGTCCCCACCCGCCGACGCGTCAGGTTCCGTCATTCCACCCGTATCCCCAGGTTGCGGTCCTACGAGTTCGGCGTTGTATCGACCGCTGAAGCTGACGAGCACTGGATCACCCAACGACAGGGTGAAGTCGAAGCACAAATGCTCGCCAGGCTCTCGTCCAGCGACGCGCACGTCGACCGTGCCCGAAACGGGGTCTTCCGGATCCGAGACGAACTCAGGACCGCGGGCAGCGTCAGCTGCCGGGTAGCGTCGGTAGGTCACGCTGACGTTGTTCAGCGTCGCGTCGAAGCTGCCGACGTTGGCTGCCGTCGAGGTCAAGGAGGCGAAGTTCGCCAGCACGTTGTGTTCGATGGGGTACATGTAGCCATCGGCTTCGACATAGCCAGAGAAGACGACGCCTGCGGGCTGGTTCAGTTGCAGCGTGGACTCGGTTTCCGACGCGGTGCTGCCACTGGGCCCATCGCTGAAGACGTATTCGACGGAGACGCCTAGGGGGCCACAATCGCTTGCCGCGTCGGGCACGTCAGCGCTGGGTTCCACGCTCGCATCGGCGTCCGTCGAGCTGCCAGCGTCGGCGCCGCCCGAAGTGTCGACGTTTTCGTCGCTCCCCGTTTCGTCTCCCGGCTCCATCGCACCGTCGGTGGTTATCGGATCGGTGGTGCCGGTTTCGCTCCCGTCGGTGGCACCGACCTCGTCGGTCGAGCTCGCCGATGAATCAGAGCCGTCCGTCGCAGCAGACGGCTCCGTCTCGGTCGAGGCGTCCGTATCGCCCGCGCAGCTCTCGGCGCTGGGCTGACACACCCCGGCGCTGCATTCGATGCGTGAGCCAAAGGGCGCGCAGTCGCTGGCGCTGCTGCACTTCGGCAGACAGACGGAGCCCGAGTCAGCGCAGTTTTCGGTGGGGGAGCTGACGAAACACGTCGCCTCGTCGCCGAATCTGTCGCAGTCCGCTGCGGCATTGCATTCGCTGGTGCAAGCCCCGCGAAAACACGAACCCGTGGAGCAGTCACGATCTTGCTCGCACATCGTCAACCAGCTCGTGTTCCCTCCGGTCTCACTGGTCTGTGTGCCGGAGTCCGTCGTGCAGCCGCCCGCGCTCAGCGCTATGAGCGCGCACGCGAGGGCAGCGGGAGCGCGAAGCGCTTTCAGGGCGTTGAGAAGAAAGTGCATCATGTTTCGTCGTTCTCCGATGCCGTCTCGGCATCATCCTCGTTGGAGTGAACCCCTTGCCCGAAGTAGAAGCACACGTCGACGCGGCGCGTGGGATCGATCGGGTGGGCATCGTTGTAGTCGGAGACCTCTTGCCAGAACGCGTCGAGCTCTCGCCGTAGGCGCGACAGCAGACCCAACACTTTGGCTTCGTAGGGGTGTCCCCGTTCGATCTGGAAGCGCAGCGTCGAGCCGCCCAAGGTATCGCCGTGTTGGGAGTAGTGTCGTCCGCCGTGGAGTTTGGCGCCGATGGCGGACGTCACTGCTTGGAAGTGATCGAAGACGGCGCTTTCCCAACCCCGCTCGGTACCCACGCGGATCAAGAAGTTGGTCGCCTGGAGCCTGCGCGTTTCTCCTTGGCCCTCGATCTGAACGCGACCTTCGCGCGCCAGCTGGGCGAGCGCCGCTCTCTCACGTGGCCGACCAGGTGTTCCTTTCGTTGGCCAAAGAGATCGAAGCTCAGGGCGTGGGGCGCAAGGTCGTCGCTGACATGTTCGGCATGGCGCTGCGAGCCTACCAAAAGAAGGTGCAGCGCCTGGCGGAGAGTAGCTCCTTCCGCGAGCGCACGCTGTGGGAAGGTGTTTTGGACTTCATCACGGACGAGGGCACGGTGGTGCGCTCACGAGTGCTCGACCGCTTTCAGTACGAT
>JBNKZR010000062.1:0-24139 GCA_050301735.1 Polyangiaceae bacterium
GCCCCTGGTTCCTGTCCTGGTTCACGAGTTGGGGCACGTCATCGGGCTGGAGGATGCCTGCGGTAGCCACGCAACGTCGGGCGCGCCCTACTTTGATAGCTGCACCGACGAGATGCGAGATAGCGTGATGTTTGCGTCAGCGCTTCTTTCTAAACCGACGACGAGGGACGTGGAAATGCTGTGCGCACTCTACCCCGTGACGGATATCGGCGGCACGAGTCGGGTGGCGCGAACACCAACGAACGAGCATTCCCTGCCGTCGCTCTGGTTGTTGGTGTTGGCGCTAGTTGCTGCCGCGGCGATCCTCACAGCGTGGGGCCAACGACGACTGGCTCTTCGTGCAAAGGGGGAAGGGTAAACTCGGAGCGTCCAAACACGTAGCTGAGCATTGACGCCGTCAGGGACGCAATGTAGATGTGGATCATGATAGTTCGCGGGAGTGTACAGGCGCTGGTTCCCCTGGTTTGCTGCCTCGTCGTGGCTTGTGGGGATGGGGATGGGGATGGGGATGGGGATGATGGTGATGACGGCGGGGGTTCAGCAAACACCTGCGAGGCGTTGTGCGCTCGCACGATCAACTGCCCCAACGATCCAGCGGCGGACTGTGTGAGCGAGTGCCAGCAGTACGAACAACCCTGCCCGACGCAGATGGAGATGTTCATCCAGTGCTCGCTGGCGCGCAGCGACAGTGAACTCATCTGTGACGAGTTTGGAGAAACCGCGCTGGCCGATGGCTTCTGCACGACCGAAACGAACAGCCTCGCTAGCTGTCTGGTGGCGGCGCAGTAGGGACTGGTGGCGGCGGAGCAGGCATGGGGCGTAGGCTGGGCAGTTCCCGGTTCGAGGGAAACGCAACGCCAGGAAGTCGGCAACATGGTTGCCGCCAACGATGACCTGACGGCGGAACTGCACGCCGAGGACTTTGCGGCGACGGCCGAGCCACAGAGCTTGCTCGCCCCCCGCAAGCCGGCCACCGCCGGGTGACCGGAGCCGAACAGGGGTTAAACACCCCCCAACGACGACCCATCCACCAAAGGTTTCAACAACTCCGCGACAACGGGGCGGCAGAGGAAACTGTGCTTGAGCTCCGGACTGCGGATGGAGTCGGCGAGTCGACGGGCGTAGGCCGCGGCGCGTGAACGGGTTTCGCCGGCCTGAGGGGAGCGTGCGCGGGTGAGGGTCTCGACGCAAAGGGCGCGGGTCTCGAGGCCGTATTCCGAGCCTTGCAGGGTCTCGATGGCGCCGACCGTGGTGGTGGCGAGCAGGATCGCCGTGTGCTGTTCGCCGATGTCGACGCGGGTGGCTGCCTCGAGTGCCATGGCGTAAAAGTGGAAGGCCACGTAGGCCTGGCTTTCCGCGACTTGGCGCGCGTCGAAGGCGTACATCACCGCGGCGCCGCTGTTGCCCGTTTGACGCGCCAGGATGGCGCGGATGAGCCGCGCGTGCACAGCGTCGTAGCTGCTGGCGCTGTAGTCGCTGACGGCTTCCGCTTCGGTCACGAACTCGAGCGCGCGGTCGTATTCGCCGAGCTCGATGTGCAGCTCAGCGCAGCACAACAGAGTGTCGCCCAGGCTGTCTTGGTCCTCGTGCTTCTCGTGGGCGTCGCGGGCGCGGTCGAGATAACCGCGGGCACGCCTTAGATCACCGAGACGCGAGTAGCACTGGCCGATGTTGCTCAGGGTTTTGGCGATCTGGAATCTCCCGCCGATCGACAGATCGATGCGGATCGCCTCCAGCGCCAACGCGATGGCATCCTCGAACTTGCCAAGCACGAACATCGCGAACGCGAGCGAGCTCTTGGCGCGCGCCTCTTGTCGTCGGGCCAACGTCTGACGGAAGACGGCAATCGCTTCGGCGTGGGCGTTGACGGCCTCTTGAACGCGCCCCACTCGGAGCAAGAGTGTCGCTTGGGCGCGCAAGACTTCCGCGCGCAAGCGCGGGGGCACGACGTCTTGATTGACGGTCTCGAGAGCGCGGTCGCAGGCCGCGAGTGCACCTTGCATCTCCCCGAGATCACGGAGCATTTCTGCCATCAAGGACTGGGCTTGCACCTGCAGGGTGGCGGAGCCCGCTTTGGCCGCGACCTCTTCACCGAGTTGGGCCAGGCTGAGACCGTGGGTGAGATGGCCCGCGTCGAAGTCGAATTGCGCGTGGCGGATCAATGCCGTTGCGATCCAGGTGCTCTTGCCGCTGCGTTTAGCGCATTCACGCAGCGACTCCAGGTGCTGCTTGCGCTCCTTCCACCGACCTTGAACGCGGCAGATGTCCTCCAGCACGCTGTACGGTTCGAGGCAGCGTTCGTCGAATTGCGGCAGTACTTCGAGGGCATTTTCATAGTAACTCGCCGCCAGCTTCAGCTGAAAGCCGGAGCGCGCGACGGAGGCCGCTTCCAAGTAGTAATCTGCCGCCCGCTCCGGGTCGCGCCCGCGAGAGAAGTGACGCGCCACCATCGCCGCGCCCAGGCCGTGAGCGCCGGGACCTCGCGCCAGGAGCTCGCCGAGTTGCTGATGCATCTCGCTGCGCTCGCGACGATCGAGAGCGAGGTAAGCGACGTCCCGCGTCAAGGGATGGCGCACGTCCACGGATTCGACCTTGATGTCGCACAGGCCGCGGGCGCACAAGCGCGCGATGGCATCGTCAGCTTCGACCCCCAGCAGCGTCGTCAAGTCGGTGTGTGCTAGGGGCGAGCGGCTCACCGAAAGCCAGTCCACGACCGCGCGCTCTTCCGGCGGGAGCTCGTTCAAGCGGTCGGCGATCAGCTGCTCTAGAGTCGAGGGCAGCGACTGCACGCGGTCTTCGGGCTCTTGGACGCGGACCAACGTGACTTGGCCGGATTCGTCTTCTTTCAGATCGAGTTTGCCGCGCTCGAGTAGCGCGTCGACCATCTCCAGCAAGAAGAACGGGTTACCCGCGGCGCGTGGGATCAAGTCCGCGCACGCCTCTTCTACCCCCGCGCTGGCGCCGATGTGCGCCTCCACCAGGCGCACCTGATTTTCGCTGGAGAGCGCTGTCAACTCGACGCGCACGATGCCCTCGACGTAGGCCATCACGCGGTCGTCGGGGCGCGTGATCAAGAGCACCAGGATTGGGGCCAAGTCACTGCGACGTACGATCGAGATGAGCAGCTCCAAGCTCGGTAGATCGATCCAGTGCAGGCCATCGATGCTGACGACCAGGGGCGATTGTTGTGCGGCGCGGGCGAAGAAGTGACGCAGCCCGCTGCTCAGCAAGCGGCGGTTCAGGGCGGCGTCAGCTTCGTCCACCGCCTCCGCGAAGCGCCCGGTGGCGAGCTCGCTCATGCGCCGGATGATGTCGTCCGCGTGGCGATCTTCGTGCAGCTCGCCGAGCATCTCTTGGATTGCGCTGCGCGCTTGCTCCACGGGCTCGTCAGGGCGAATGCCGGTAAGCTCTCGCAACCATTGACCGGCGTTGCTGAACGGCAACTCACTGCGGTGGGGTGAACACTCGACGCGCAGTTCGCGCGCATCTGGCGGCAATTCACTCAAGAAGGTTGCCAAAAGGGCGCTCTTGCCGATGCCCACTTCACCGATGATCAGGCGCGCGGTGAGCTGGCCGTGGGTTTCGGGTGTGGTGGGGGTGACGCATTGGTGGTATGCCGCGTGCAGATCGGCGAGCTCTGCGTCGCGGCCCACCAAGTCGCGTGGGGCCAGGGAGAGCTGAAGCCGCTTTTCGTCCCGCGTCAGGGGGCGCAGGAGCTCGTAGACCCGCATCGTACGGGGCAGATCGTGCTCTTCGAATTGGCCGAGTTCGAGGCTGGGCAGGTCGTTCCACACGAAGTCGCGACGGACCAGGCGGTAGATACCGCCCGCGACCCAGGTTTGGCGCGAGTTGGTGTGTTCACCTAGGAGCGTGGCCAACGAATCTGCCGGGGCTTGCAGTCTGTATTGGGTCAGATGCCCCGCCTTGTCGCGGCGGCCTTCGGCGATGCCACGCACGATGCTCACGCTGGCCGTGAGCTCGGCGGGTAGGCCGTCGCAAGCACCCTCCAATGCCTCGTGCACGTCGATGGCCAACCACGCGGCATCCGAAGCGGCGCGTGAGGGGTTGGCCATCAACCCGACCACCGCTCGCCCTTGCGCGATGTCGAAGGGCTGTTCGCCGGTCTCGTGTTCGTCGGCCTCCCACGTCCAGCGCGCGCCGCGTTTGTAGGCGATCTCGTCGAAGATGGAGCGCAGCTGTTCGGCGAGACGTGCCGTCTGCCCTTGACCGATGGCGGCCTCCATCTCGCGCCGACCCTGGATCCGCATCCCGACCAGGGCCACGTGCCGCACTTCACGCCCTGCTCGGCTGCGCAAGCGCCGTTGGCGGAGCAGAACCTCCGAGTCGGCGGTCGAGTCGTCTCCCCCCGTCGACGAAGCTGCCTTGAGCTCCAGGCCGATCGACTCGAGGTCGCGGGAACCGGTGCGCGGTGGCTCTTCACCGGGAGAAGTGTGCTCGCGGCTGATGAAGGTGGCGACGACGCTCTCGAGAGCGTGCGAATCCACAGGCTCTTGCTGCTGGAAGAGCAAGCGCGTGATCGCGCTCGCCATTTCACGGGCAGTGTCGAAGCGTTCGTCCCGTTGCACGGCCAGGGCCTTCATCACGATCGCTTCGAGCTCGCTGGGTACGCCACGAGCGAACATGCTCGGCGGCTCCACCGCACCCGAGCGCACCGCCTCCAGCAACTCTTTGCCGTCGGCCGCGCCGTGCAGGGAGCGACCCGTCAGAAGCTCGTGGAAGACGACGCCCAAGGAGTAGACGTCCGAGCGACGATCCACCTTTTCGCCGCGCGCTTGCTCCGGCGACATGTACGAGGTCTTGCCCTTGAGCACGCCGGGCTCTTGGCGGAAGACGTTGGCCGTCGCGATGCCGAAGTCGGCCACCTTCACCGCTCCGTCGAAACTGACGAGGATGTTCTGCGGAGAGATGTCACGATGGACGATCTCCAAGGGGGCGCCGCCTTCGTCTTTGCGCTCATGAGCGTAGTGCAGCCCCTTGGCCACCTCCGCGACGATGTAGGCGGCCACCCACGGCGCGAAACGTTCGCTTTTGGCGCGTATCGCGCGGTGTAGACGCCGCAGGTCGGGGCCCTCGACGTACTCCATGCTCAGGAGCTGGCCCTCTTCGCCGTAGTCCTGGAAGTCGTAGACTTGGACGATGTTGGGATGGTTGAGGCGAGTGGCCAGTTGGGCCTCATCCGCAAACATGCTGCGGAACTTCTGCGAGGAGCCGTGGGCGGGCAGGATGCGCTTGACGACGAGCAACTTGAATGTGCCCTCGGCGCCGCGCTTCTTCGCCAGAAACACTTCGGCCATGCCGCCCGTTCCGAGACGGCGGATCACCTCGAAGTCAGCGAGCTTCTTGGGGGTGGGCCGGGCTTCCGCGTTAGCCATCCGAGCTTCGAACGCTAACGCGGTTCCAGGTAGTTGTTCCCCTCTTTCGTGCGCCCTCCGGGCCCATGGCCAACAAGTGCCCCGGACAGTATTGCTCGCCAGGGTACGACGAAAACTTGCCTGCAGGGGTTGTCGGCACCTCGACCTACGCCCATTAGACTGAGCGCGGTACCCTCGCCACGCTTGCCACCGCGATGCCCAGGGAGCATTTTACAACCGCTGATGAAGGTGTTGCGTTTGTCGTCGTGGTCTTGGGTGCTTGCGAGCGCTCTGGCTTGCTCCAGTGGGGCCGTTCCTCCGCCCGTCGACGCGGCCGGGTTGTCGCAGGTTCCCATCACCCACGTGGAACTGAGCCGAGAGGCCTTCGGCCCTAAGTTGGTGCGGCTGCTGCGCAACGGGAAGGCCGACGGCGAGCGCCTGAACGACCTCGTCGCGGTGGTGCGCCACCAGCTGGGCCGCGCCAAGCACTACTTCGACCACGGGCACGAGCAGGCGGGACTCGATGCTGTGACCGAGGCGTTCCTACTCGTGCGCGCCGGTGAGTTTCGCAACGAGATGCTCCAGGACGTCGAGTTCTCGGTGGAAGATGCGGCGGGCGCCGTCGCGCGCTTGGGGGATGAAGGGCGCGCCGAGGCGTTTTACGAGTTGCTCGAGCTGTCGCTGGAAGATGCCAAGAGTAAACAGGAGGTGAAGTCGCACCTGGAGGCGATCACGATGTGGCGCCAAGACACCAGCGGCGAGTCGCGCATGACCGAGGCCGGTGCCCGGCGCCTGGCCGCCGCCAAGAAGGCGCTCGTTTGGCGCACGCCCGAAAACCTGGCTCTGGCTCGCAAACGCACCGGCGAGTGGGTCGAGCAGGCCTTCGTCGTCGGTGACGAGGGCACGCAACCGCGCACCCACGAGGAGTTCGATGAGCGAACCGAGGCCAATCGCGCGGTGATGCTGGGGGCGGCTTCGATGGCGGCGCTCTACTTGCGCGATGGGGACGCAGCTGGGGCCGTGGCCGCTCTGGAGAGTGAGCCGGTTTCGGCGATCGCCAACACACGTCTGATCAACCGCTTGAACGACGCGGCAGATGGCAGCCCCGACGCTTGGGCGGACATGTTCGGGTTCTACGAGTCGACGGACGCCGCTGCCATGATTGCCCTCGATCCAGATTTGGCGCGTGGTGCTGCGTGGGGCGCGGCGGTCGAGCTCTACCGTTCGGAACCGAAGCAGATCCGCGCCGTGATCCCGTTGGCGACGCTGTTGGTCGATCACAGCATGGGGGATGTCGCACCGTTGCTCTTCGAAGGCGCGTTGGGTGAAGAGCCTGATAGTCGCGAGTTCACGTGGGTGCTGCGCTTGGTGATGCAGGCGCTCTCCACCGCAGAAGGGCGCGGGGATCTCGAGTTGGCGCGACAGGTCTTTGCCAATGCTCGCCCGTTGGTCGAGCGAGCAGCGAAGAAGGCGTACGCGGCAAGTGTCACTCCTTCCGCCGCCGACTTTTGGTACGCAATGGGGGCGATGGAGAGTCGAGCGGGCGCCCTCGAACGGGCCCGTCCATACTTGCTCGCTGCGGTCAAGGCGGAGGCGACACCGCAGTCGCTACGCTTGTTGGCTGCCATCGACCGTCAGCGGGGTGAGTTGGGGGCTGCGTTGCAAGCGTTGACAGAAATGCTGTCGTTGGTTCGTGCAGAAGGCGACGCCACCTCGGAAGCCGCGACGCAGGTGATGATCTACGATCTTTTGAGGCAGATGGCGCGCGACGACCAGGCGGCGTCCGCACTGCAGGCGGCCTTGGAGCGAGTACTCGCGGCACGCAAAGCGGCACGCAACAGCACCGAGGTTGCCTCGGCGGAGCGCGTGCTGGCGGACGTTCTCGAGCGCTACGGGGACAAGCGTGGTGCCAATCGTGCCGTCGCCCGCGCCGAGGATGCCGCTCGTCACGACATTCGACAGCTGACGGCAACGCTGCTCGACGCTGCGCGACGTGCGCTGATGCTTTCTGATTTGGAGGCGGGGCGGCGGATCATGCGGGATGCCTTGGATTCCGATTTAGACGAGCAGGATCTGGTTTACACCGCGCTGTGGGTGAAGCTGCTGCACGAAAAGGTCGGGGCAGCGAGCGATGGTTCCTACGAAGAAGCATTGGCGCGAATCGACGCCCCGGGAACTTGGGCGGGCCAGTTGCGCGATTGGGCGCGTGGTCACGCCACGGGCGAACAGTTGCTCGCCCGAGCGACGACGCCGGTGCAACAGATCGAAGCGAAGTTCTACATCGCGCTGAGCGCACACCTGCGTCAACCGGGGCCAGCGACGTTGGCAGAGCTACAAGCGGTCGCGACGAGTCCAGCCATCGAACTCGTCGAGGTGCGCATCGCGCGTGACTTCGTGGCCGCTGCCGAGGGCAAACCCAAGCCGTCGCCGCCGGCGGGTATCACCATCCCTTGAGCGTCCGGTTCCCGCAGCCATGGCAGCCCTCTCGAGGGTAGGAATCGAACCACATCGACGTCCGGTCCAGCGGTGGCGGGTATACGCTAATGTCTCGGCTCGCCCGACATGGCCCAAACGATGCGCTAAGCTCTCGCTCATGCGACAAGGGTTCTTGATTTCGTTGCTTGTTTTGGGGGTTGTGGGGTGCGGTGGCAGTTCGTCGTCGGTCGACGACGCGTCGCAGTCGAGTAGCGAAAGCACACCAGGGAGCTCCGAAGCTTCGGCAACCAGCGGCAGTGACACGGCCGGCGCAGAGACGTCGGGGCCGGAAGGTGCCGACGGAGAGGTGGCGAGCGAAGGAGAGTCAGGCAGCGGCGACGGTTCGATGGCGGGCAATTCGACGTCGAGCACTGGCGCACCAAACAGCGGAAGTGCCGACGAGGTGCCTGCATCTTCGGGTGGCGACGCGTCGGATCCGCCAGAGCCCGCTCCGACGTCGACTGCCGGTGGCGCCGAGCCCACCCCATCGGAGCCTGCGCCGGGCACCCAGGACCCGCAGCCCGATCCCAAGCCCCCACAGGGCGGCGGAACGCCCCCCGATTGCGAAACCGTCGCGTGCCTACGCCCCTACGAATGTGTCGCGGAGTGCGGCGGTGAGATCGTCAGCAGCGGTTGTTGTCCGTGCGCTGAGGGCTTGATCGACCAGTTCGTCGATTGCCGCTGAACGCACGTCGATTTGGCGCTGCTCTACGTAGCGCGCGTCAGGCCGGCAGCGCTGCTCGAATCGCCGCCCAGCGATCGCCGAGCAGCTCTTCAGCCATCTTGCTGACGCGAGCAAACGCCTCCGGTGGCGCGCTCGCTTTCATCGCGCCCAGCATGCCGACGAGCTCTTGATGGTTCAGATTGGGGAGCATCAGCGCCAGCCACTCGCCGAGCCTCGGGGGAGGGATGCTGGCCTGAAGTTCCGTGCGGACCTGGATCAGCTCCTCGTCGCTGAACGCCTCCCACAGGGCGGTATTGCCGTCGCGTTCCTCTTTGTTCATGTGGTGGCTCTGCTCGGCAACCATCACGTTGAAGAGCTTGCACAGCTCGAAGCCGAGCCCCAGTGCGGCCGCACCGGATGCTTGTTTCAGCTCCGAAAAGACCTCCTTCATGGCGCTCGACAGCTCCACGTGGTCTTCGTGTTGCCCGAAAAGCTCGGACGCGACCTCCTCGGGCGCCACTTCGCGGATGAGCGGCGCGATGAAGTTGTTCTCCAGCTCGAGGTGTTCATCGAAGAAGCCCAAGGTGCGCGCGGCGGAGTCGACGGCGCGAGCCTTCTCGTTGGCATCGGCGAAGTTCGTGCGCTCCAGCAGCGCGCCCGTCTCGTACATGGCGTGGCGCAGGCCTTTGTGGGTGGCGGTGTAGAGATCGGTTCGTGGCTGGGTCATCGTCGTTACCTAACGTTGGAGGGCGTCGCGTGAGGTGTACCAGAGGCCGCGCCGGAAGCCGAGGACGAGACGAGTCCGTCACCAACCCAGGTGCTGTTTCAGCTGCCCGACGAGTTCGTCGGCCATCGCCTGATGCGTCTTGACGCTCGGGTGCCAATCGCAGCCCGGGGCTTCGTTGCGGGTGCGCAGAAGGTAGCTGCCGACCCGCGTATCACCCGCCTTGTGGCGTCGTTCGACGGCGCGTTCGATCGCTTGCCGTGCCAGCGCGAGGTCTGCGGCTTGGAGCATGGGACCCACGGTACCCAAGATGAAGGCGTTGGGGTTCTTCTCTCGAATGTGCCGCAAGAACGCCTCGTAGGCTGCGGCGAAGTCTTCGACCGTCGGATCGGGCGCGGTGCTGAAGTCGTTCGTACCCAAGTTGATCACCACCGCGTCGACAGGCTCGACGAAGCTCCACGGCGTGTCGCCTTCCTGGGGCAGTGTGCGGTCGTACAGCGCGGGCATGAACTCGCCGTCCCCACCGTCGTAGTTCTTGACGACGCCGCGGCCCGACCAAGCCAGCGTGCTGGCCCTTGCTCCCAAGGCTCGCGCCGCCACCGCGCCGTAGGTGAGATAGTGGTTTTCGGTCTCGGGTGAGAAGCTGCAGCCCGTGTTGGCGCCCTCGTTGCCGTAGCCCGCGGTGATGGAGTCCCCCACGAACTCCAGTCGTCGGGTTGTGCTCGAAGGGGGCGCGGCGAGTTCGCCGTCTCGTACGGCGACCCCGTGCAGCGTCGTGACGCCGACGAACGCTTCCGTCTGGCGGTACAACTCGACGACGTGTTCACCATTGGGCAACCCGCTCGCGAGGGAATACCACGCGCGGCCCGGCGACGTCTCCAGCGTGCTCACCGTGCCGTCGACGACGAGGGTGTGAAACTGGGCTGCGTCTTCGAGCTCCGCGTCGAAACCCGTGCCGACGAAATGAGCGATGAAGCCGGCGCCGGACCAGGCGTAGCGGCCACTTCTCGGTCCGAGTTCTCGTACGCGGCCCGCGAACGCGAGTTGTCCTGTCGTGGCAGGAGTGGGAGCGGGCGCTGCCGTCGTCACGGCCGCAGCTGTTGCTGGAGTTCCAGCGGGCTTGGACGCAGTGGCGGGACAGCACGCCGCCGCGCTCAACGTGATTGCGAACAATAGGGAGGCATCGAATTTCGGTCGTTCCACCCAGCTACGCTCGCTCAGCGTTCCGCTCGGTTCAAGCACAAAGGGTAACGTTTCGAGCCGCCCCGCGTGCAGGGATCAGTCCGAGCCTGGGAAGCGCTCGCCTGACGTCAGGTCTTGGAGCGTGCGGCGTGCCGTCGATACCAGTCGCCGCCATCCGTACCCTGCACGGATTTCTGGATCTGGGCAGCGCGGCTTTCTCTTCAGTAGCGCTCCGGTCCAACCCCGCAGAAAATGCAGACCGGCGTCGTGGGGTTTGGGTAAGGTGTACGCCGCAGCGCGGGCCGCAACGAGTAGCGGGTGAACGCCCAGGAACCAGGCGTACTCACCTTTGCGATGGAAGCCAGCTTCGGTGCCGAAACGTGTCGCCGTGGGCCGCTCGTGGATGGCGATGGCGCCTGGCGCCATGCGTGTCGCCCAACCGTGGGCTTGGGCCTTGACGTTGGCTGCTCCGTCGAAACCCGGGTAGGGGGGCAAGCCACCGATGTCCCGCAGGCAGCTGACGCGAAAAGTCTGTGTGGGCCCGCGCGGCAATCCTCGGAACTGAAACCGTTCGGCTGCCTTTCCGTGTTCATCTGAGAGCAGTAGCAGCGATGAGCTCACGCCCAGTTGGGGGTCGGACTCGAAGGCATCCGCGATTCGTCGATAGTGCTCTCTCGGGAGGCCGACGTCCGCATCCAACACGCCGGCAAGCTCCGGTTCTAACCCGCGATCTTTCGCGAGGCTCAGCGCTTGCTCCAGCCCCCAGCGTTTGACGGCCGCAATGTGGGCGCCGAGGTACTCGTCACTCTGGCCGGGGTAGTTCAAAGCGACCATCCACGGGCGGCTCTGGCTCTGCCCGTCGAGCCACTCTTTGGTCCCATCGCTGCTGCGGTCATTGACGACGACCCACAAGCTCGGAGTCAGCTCCTGTCCTTCGATGGCTGCGAGTAGCGCTGGCAGGTGCTCCATCTCGTCATGAGCGGGAGTGGCCAGCACGTAGCACGTCATTGGCTCTTCTTGCTGCACGGCCCCAGTTTTAGCACGTCCAATTCGGGGTTGACCGTCAACAACTTTGCCACCTGGCGGCCATCGATGTGGTGCACCTGCTTCCCGCACAGCTTACGGCTCGCCGAGCGGCGCTTGGAGTCGGACCAATGCGGCAGCAGCACGTATTCGCCGTGGCGTTTGGCCGTCTTTTCGAGCTGCTTGTGGTCCTTCTGATCGACAGCGAAACGTTTGACCTTCAGGTGACGCTTCAGCGGCCGGTCGTCGAAGTCGAGCTCGCGAGGGATGTGCAGTACGGCGTCCTCTTCCAGGTGCGCCTGGGCCCAGTCGACGAACTCCGTTCGTGATTCGCTGCATGCCTGGGTGCGGTTGACGAGGCGAGTGAAGGGACGGCCCCAAAACATCCCGAGCAGAGCCAACGTCGCGAGCCCGCGAGTCGTCCAGCGCAGGGCCACTGGGCGAGCGCCGAGGCGCCGAACCCTGGACAGAGCCAGCGGTAGCGACGAGTACACCCAGGTCGCTCCCACTACGAGCCAGATAGCCAGCAGGCTCAAGACCTGCGTCACATTTCGGCTGAAGTGAACGACTTGACCCGCGAGCAACCACATCAGAGCGGCAAAGAATGACAGACAAAGCAGGCTTGCCCGCGGGCGCGACCACGTGCCGCGCACGATGCCGAGCGCGACCAGGACGATGCCTGGCCAGGTGAACTCACTCGCGAAGTCCTGAATGTAGAGCCAGAGTTGGTGTGCACCGGGTTCAGCCGCTTGCCCGGCGTGTCCGCGCACTGCGTAGTGCCAGACTTCGTAGCCGACGTCGTTGACGAATCTGGGGAGGTCCAGAATGCTGAACGGGCACAGCACGGCGAAGGTCACGCAAGTGACGGCGATGGCGAGCACCGAGCGACGGATCTTGAACGGCCCGTCGAAGAGCCACACGCTCAGCAGCAGGGGCAGCAGGGTGACGGCCATCGTGTACTTGCAGGCGATGGCAAAGCCCGCGCAGATGGCGGGGATCACGACTCGATCGGAAACTCGCGTCGTCGCTTCGGCGGTCACCAACGTGGCCAGGGTGAGCGCTGCGCCGCAGGCCGCGAGTAGATCGACGTTGAGGTAGCCCCAACTCAAGAAGTAGAAACTGCGCGACAGAATCAGTATCGCTGGCGCGGCCCACAGGAAGTGTCGACCGTACAGCCGACGACCGAGCCAACCCGTCAGCGCCACGATCAGCAGGGATGCCAAGCCGAAGAGCTTGCGTGCGCCGTTCACTACTCTCGGGTACTTGATGTACGGCTTGTGAACGGAGCCGAGTTTGTCGACCTTCAGCGCCTCTTTGCGGTCGTCGTTGCGCTGCTCTTCCAGAATGCCCAAGCTCATGCCCGCCGCCGTCAAATAGACGGGAACACTGGGATAGTTGAAGCGCTTGGGGTTGAGTGAGCCTCGCTCCAGGATCTTCTGGGCGGGGTGGGCGAGATGGCGCTGGTCGGGGTGCTGCGGGTAGCTGCTCGAAGCATCGATGTCGCGGCGGATGCAAAACCACTGCAGCAGCAGGAGCAGCGTGAGCACTCCCCACGGCCAATGGGTGAGCCACTTCGTCCAAGCGTGGTTGTTGGATGAACTCCGGATCAACATGCCCTCGAAAGCAGCGCCCACGGGGCGCGAAAGAGGCCGGCCTATAGCGCGGGCCAGCGGAGCTTCGCCACACAAATGACGCCATTGCTTCGTGGGCTAGCCATTCGATTGGCGTCGTCTTTTCGCTCGCTGCGGTGTGGCTCGCACCTGCTCATTTGGGAAGGGGCCTGCGGGCGCCGACGAGAAGCGCCCAATCGGCTGTTTTTGCGGTGCTTTCACTTTCCGGCGTGACTGTCTCACACCTGATGTGGCCGAAGTAGGGCAGCCCTTGGCACTGCTTGCTCTTCAGGCTCGCTCTTCGACCCATTCCGAAACGGGAAGGGCGTCGCGACAACGGCGGGACGTGGATATGCTGACGCGCTCAACTGGCATTTACTGAACCACCGTGAAACTCGGGGCCCCAACTCGCGGCGGCAGGTAACCACAGGCTTTTGTTCAGGCGGTAGTTCCCGATTCGTGACAAAAATGTTCAGGCCGCGTCCCACCGACTCTCTTTGATGCCCGCAAAAGCTCCGATCATCGGCGTTCTGACGCCCTACACCGGAGGCTTCTACTACGGAGCCATGCTTGCAGGCATCCATGGTACGGCTCGGCGGCGAGGCGTGGGAACAGTCGCGGTTCACACCACGGGCATGGAGTTGTTCTGGCCCGACGAGCCAGGTGCCGAGCCTCTCGCGTTGGGCGCCGTAGACGGTTGGATTGCGATCAACGAGTTTCAGTCCTTCAACTTCACGGCGCGCGTTGCCGCCGAGGGCACGCCCTTGGTGTACTTGAGCGAGCGTCCTCGAGGGCTCAGCTGCTGTTCGGTACTGCCGGACAACCAGGGCGGCTCGATGATGGCTACCCGGCACCTCCTGGAGCACGGTCATCGCCGCATCGGGTTTGCTGGGTTCCTGGGGCAGCTCGATCTACGGGAGCGCTACGAAGGCTACGTGACGGCCATGGCGGAAGCTGGCATCGAACCCGATCCGGCACTCTTCTACTGGACGGACAACAACCTCGAGGTGGACGGGCGCGACATCGGTCGCCGGATCCTCGAGGCTGGCGTGCCGTGCAGTGCTCTCGTGTGCGGCACGGACAAGACCGCGCTCGGGATCCTCGAAGTGTTGCAGGGTGCGGGCTACTCCGTGCCTCACGATGTCGCGATCGTCGGCTTCGACGACATCGAGAAGGCGCAGTATTCCGCCCCTCCGCTCTCGACGGTGCGGCAGCGCTTCGATCTGCTGGCGGCTCGCGCCGCGGACACGCTGATAGACCATCTGCTCGACGACGTGCCCTTGCCAGAGCTCGTGCGGGTACCGACGGCCTTCGTCACACGCGAATCGTGCGGCTGCTCCACGAGCACCAGCCTGTCCATTCCCGCCGTGAGCTACACGCGTGACCGCAGCCCGAGCGCGTCGTTGGCGGCGGCACTGCTGGAAGCGGCAGATTCGGGGGAGCTTCGTACGACGAGTGCGAGCCAATGGCCGGGTGCACAGGTCATCGCGGAGCACTTGCACGGTGTCGCTTCGGGTGCCGACAGCTATGCCGCTTCGAAGTTTTCTGGTGTGTGGGAAGGGTACTTGCGCTCGTCACGCGACGTCGAAAGCATCGAAGCCATCATCGCACTGCTGGAGGCATTCTCGAGCGATTGGCTTGCCGCGCAGAAGGCCGCCAGCGCCGTGTCAGACCGACAACGGCGGAGTGACACGCAACTCGCGTTGCGCCAGTTGCGGCTGGATTTGATGCGCAATTGGCGCGTCGCGGAACAAGTCCGCAGTCGCTACTACGACTTCGTTGCCGAGGCAAACGGCAAGATCAATGTCGCCTTGGCGGGTACGGACTTCGCAACGGCCAAAGACCTGACCTGGCTTCAGTGGACGCGCATCCCCTACGGCTGTCTGGGCTTGTGGCAGCAACGAGATGGGGAGCGGCGGTTGCACATCATCGGGGAATACGGCGGACACGGGGGGGAGCAGTCCCTGCGCGGGCAGGACTTCCCGCCGACGGAGTACCCGCCCCGGGATTTGCAGGCCCTCGTCGAGCAGGCCGGGGAAGAGAACATGGTCATGGTGGTTCCGGTCACTGGAGCCAACTACAACCGTGGCTTGCTGACCGTTGCCGGTCCCGTCGAAGTCGAGTTGTTGGACCACGTGGGAAGCGTGCACGACTGGGCAGCGTTGGTCGGGGCGTCTCTGGAGCGGGAAGACGTCGAGGAGCAATTGCGGGAGCACGCTCTAGTGGATTCGCTCACCGGCATGCCGAACCGCAGCTTGCTGATGCAGCGCTTGGAGCACATGATCGCTCTCGCTCGGGAGTCGGAGAAGGAACGCTTCGCGGTGCTCTTCCTCGATTTGGATGGCTTCAAGAACGTCAACGACAGCTTGGGGCACTTGGCGGGCGACGACTTGCTGATTGAAATCTCCAAGCGACTGCAAGACTCGCTGCGCGACACCGACACGATCGCACGCTTGGGTGGCGACGAGTTTGCCGTCCTGGTGCCGAACGTCGCCCGGGAGAGTGACGTTTTCGACGTGGTGGGCCGCATCCACGACGCTCTGCGCGCGCCGTTCTCGCTCAAGGGCGATCCCGTCTTCACCTCGTGCAGTACTGGTGTCGTGTTCAACTCGGACCGTCACCTGACGGCGGCCGACTTGCTCCGTGATGCAGACACGGCGATGTATCGCGCAAAGCTCAGGGGGCGCAATCGCTATGAAGTCTTCGACAGTGGCATGCACGCGCAGGCCATGGAGCGGTTGCGACTCGATTCACGACTTCGCAGCGCTCTGGAAAACGGTGAGTTTCTACTGCACTACCAGCCGCTCATCTCACTACAGACGCGTGAAGCGGTAGGGGCGGAAGCCCTGATCCGCTGGGACCACCCAGAACGTGGCACCCTTTCGCCGGCGCGCTTCCTCAGCGTGGCCGAGGAAGTCGGTCTGGCGATCCCCATCAGCGAGTGGGTGATCGAGACGGCGTGTCGCGAGGTCAAGCATTGGCGCACGGAGACCGGTCGCCCGCTGTACGTCAACGTCAACGTGCCGGCGCAGCATTTCCAGGATGTGCATTTCGTCGAGCTGGTCTTGAGCATGCTGGACCACTTCGAGTTACCCCCAGAGGCGCTCGGCCTCGAACTCGTGGAGGGCAGTTTGATGGAGCACCAGCAAGCGACCATCGAGCGACTTGGCAGGCTCAAGGAATTGGGCATTCGCACTGCCATCGACGACTTTGGCACGGGCTATTCGTCCTTGAGCTACCTCAAGAGCTTTCCGCTCAGTGTGCTCAAGTTGGACCGGAGCTTCATTCGAGGGGTGCCGGACGACCCGCACGACACGGCCATCGTGCGCGCCATCATCGCGATGGCTCACGGACTGGATCTCACCGTGGTGGCAGAGGGAGTGGAGTCGACCGCCCAGGCCGAGTTCCTCCAGCTCGAGGGCTGCGACATCGTGCAGGGCTTCCTCTTGAGCAAGCCGCTGCCGGAGCAGCAGTGCCGTCACTATCTGACGACCAACGCGCACCTGGACGAAATCCTGCGTGAGGCGGGTTGACTCCGGGCTGACTTAGACTACGTCTAAACTCATGCTCTCCCTCGATGAGCGCCTACGGCAGTCTGGCGTCCAGCCTTCCGCGCAGCGGTTGGCCATCGCAGCCTACGTGCTCGATACCGGCGACCACCCCAGCGCTGACGAGGTGTGGCAGCGAGTGAAGAAGACGCTGCCGACGGTGTCCCGGGCGACGGTGTACAACACGCTCAACTTGTTCGTCGGCAAGGGGTTGTTGCGTCAGGTAGAGGTCGGCGGCGGCCGTGTGCTTTTCGACCCGCGTACGGAGCCGCATCACCACTTGATCGACGACAAGACGGGCAAGGTCTACGACGTCCCGTGGGAGGCGTTGGACGTGCAGAACATCGAGCAGCTCGGCGACTTCGAGGTCGATACGTACCAAGTCGTGTTGCGTGGCCGCCGGCGTAGTTCATCGCAGCAGGCTGCATCACGACCCAGCGGCGCGAAGCGCAGCACGACGTCCCAACGTCGAAGCTCGCCGGGTCGGCGCAGTTCGTCCTAGAGCCGCAGCTCGTCGCGTCGTGATGCGGCGGCTCGTCGCACTGCGGCAGCGTGTCGTCAGGCGGCGGAGCTCCGTCGCGCGGCGGCGGTTCGTCGAAAGCGCGCCGCTCGTCCCCGGCGGTTCGGTCGCTGGGGCAGTGTCCCGTTCGAATTTAGACAAAGTCTAAAACCAAACATGGTCCACCTCCGTACTCCTCCCTGTCACCCAATCCCCAAAGGAGGTTCTCATGCAAAACAAGGAAGGCCACAAGGTTCCCCAAGTCACGTTCAAGACTCGCGAAAACAACGAGTGGGTCGACGTCCCGAGCGACAGTATCTTCTCGGGCAAGACGGTCATCGTCTTCTCTCTGCCGGGCGCGTTCACACCGACGTGCTCCTCGACCCACTTACCCCGCTACAACGAGCTGGCGCCCGTGTTCAAACGCCACGGCGTGGACGAGATCGTCTGCCTCTCCGTCAACGATGCCTTCGTGATGGACGCCTGGGCGAAAGACCAACACGCCGAAAACGTCCGGCTGCTGCCCGATGGCAACGCCGAGTTCACCGAGGGCATGGGCATGCTGGTAGACAAGGCCGACCTCGGTTTCGGCAAGCGTTCGTGGCGCTACTCGATGCTGGTCAAGGACGGCGTGGTGGACAAGATGTTCGTCGAGCCAGATAAGCCAGGTGACCCCTTCGAGGTGTCCGACGCGGACACGATGCTGCAGTACGTGGCTCCCAACGCGACAGTTCCGCCCGTGATCACACTTTTCACGCGTGAGGGCTGTCCGTTCTGCGCGAATGCCAAACGCCGGCTCGGTGAACGCGGCCTGAAATACGAAGAGATCCGTCTACATGAGGACGTCTCCATTCGCCAAATGCGCGGCGTCACCGGCCGTCACACCGTGCCGCAGGTCTACGTCGACGGCAAACACATCGGTGGATCGGAGGAGCTCGAGACGTACCTGGCGGAGATGTAACCCGTGTTCACTTTGGGCGTAGCTCTGCCGTTGGTTGCCGAAGTGCGGTCAACGGCAGAGGCGCCCCCCAAATGGAGGAAGCACAGATGAAAAAGCTCGAAGTTGATGTTGCCGTCATTGGTGCCGGCACCGCGGGACTAGCCGCCTATCGCGCTGCAAGGGCGCAAGGCAAACGTGTGGTGTTGATTGAAGGGGGCGAGCACGGCACCACCTGCGCGCGCGTTGGATGCATGCCTAGCAAGCTCTTGATCGCCGCTGCCGAAGCCTGCCACGAGGTTCGACAGGCTGCCGCGTTCGGCGTCGTCATCGACGGCGAGGTGCGCGTCGATGGTCGCGCCGTCATGGAGCGAGTGCGCTCCGAGCGCGACCGGTTCGTCGGGTTCGTCGCACGCGCGGTCGAGGACTTCCCCGACTCGGACAAGCTCACGGGCTACGCGCGCTTCATTGGGCGTCGCCGCTTGGAGGTTCGCACGCAGCCGGCTGGCGGTGAGCTCGTCGCCGAGGTCGAAGCCACGACGGTGGTGATCGCCACCGGCTCGTCTCCGGCGATCCCCCCACCGTTTCGCGTGTTCGGTGAGCGTCTGCTGGTCAACGATGATGTCTTCGATTGGAGCGATCTGCCGGAGTCGGTGGCCGTGTTTGGTCCCGGCGTCATCGGCTTGGAGCTCGGTCAGGCACTGCATCGTTTGGGCGTGCGCGTACGCGTCTTTGGTATCGGCAACGCCGTTGGACCGATTTCGGACCCCGAGGTGGCGCAGGTGGCGCGCGAGGTCTTCGGCCGAGAGCTCCCCCTCGACGCCGACGTGCGCACCACCGAGATGGCGCTCGATGGTGAGCGCCCAGTCATCGGCTTCATCGCTTCGGACGGACGCCAGCGTCGCGAACACTTCGACTACGTGCTGGTGGCAACTGGGCGTCGACCCAACGTTGCTGGTTTGGGCCTGGAACACGCCGGTCTGGAGCTGGACGAGCGAGGCGTGCCGAAGTTCGACCCACTGACGGGGCAGTGCGGCCACTCCCACGTCTTCATCGCCGGAGACGCAACCCACGACCGCCCCCTACTACACGAAGCTGCAGATGAAGGTCGCATTGCAGGAGGCAACGCCGCGGCCTATCCCGAGGTAACGCCTGGACACCGTCGCACGCCTCTGGGCATCGTCTTCAGCGATCCGCAGATCGCGGTCGTGGGGCGAAACTATCGTCAACTGGCGAACGACCCGACGCGACGATGGTTGGTCGGCTCCGTCTCGTTCGACGATCAGGGGCGTTCCCGAGTGATGCTGAAGAACCGCGGCCTGCTTCGGGTGTACGTCGATGCAGCCGATGGTGAGGTGTTGGGTGCGGAGATGCTCGGACCGAGAGCCGAGCACCTCGCCCATCTGATCGCGTGGTCCGTGCAGCAGCGCCAGACTGTGCAGCAAATGTTGGAAATGCCCTTCTACCACCCAGTGATCGAGGAGGGCTTGCGCACCGCGCTCCGTGATGCGGCCGAGAAACTCGAGCAGCTGCATAGACGGCAGCCTGATGCCGACGCGGCATGAAGCTGGAACCAAGGTCCCGATTCGACACGTGGTGCGCTGACATCGAGCGAGCGGCCTGCTCACAGGCACGCGCTTGCTGCGATCGGCCTCTCGTGGGTCATACTCGATCGATATGGCTCGCGTTCACTTCGTGCTCTTGATTGGGATTGGACTCTTGCTCGGCGCCACCGTCACTCCGGCCGTCGCGGGCAATCAAACCAAGAAGGTGGACGGTAGCTGCAACACCGTCGCCAACATCGGCAGCGACGTCTGGAAGCATGCCGGCCCGAGCATCCGTGGGGCGTTGACGACCACAGGACCTTTTGGAGCAACTGCCGCCAAGACGCTCGAGATGATCGATGAGGGCATCAAGTTGTGGAACAAAATCGTGGGCGACAAGACCTGGGCCAAGATCGGGCCCCGACGCCTCGACTTCGACGCTTGGAACCAGGGCAAACTCATCGGCCCGACGGAACGCTTGTTCGTCTCGTCGATCCCCGCGGTCAATCCCGTGGTCGTCGACTTTCACAAGCTGGACAACGACGGTGAGGTGAAGATCGTCGTGTGCAAGATCCCCGAGAAGGGAAAAGCGAAAGCCGTCGCCAGCTTCACGGTGGACGCCAAGACCAAGCCAGGCAAGGTCCGCTCAGTCGACATCCCCGACGCCAAGGGCCACGTCATCTCGGTCGTGCTCCACGGCAAGAGTGTCGCCAAGAGCCTGCAGTACAAGGTCCGGGCGCGTTTCGACTACCCCAAAGAGGAACGGGACGAGAGTTCGGCCAAAGAGAGGACAGCCCCTCGCCGCAAGCAGTGAGCGAGCGTTCGCACGCTCACTGACGCTTCAGTCGCCCAGCCAGCGCTCGGTGAGCTTGGCGCCGAGTTCGCGGCGCATGAGCTTCTCGACGTTCCTCTGCATGCGCAGCCGGTCGTCCTCGGTTGGGCACTCGATCTCGATGCCCATGCCCGGCGGGTTGGCTTTGGAGGCGTCTTCTTCGCTGGTGACCCACATCACCTTGCCGTCGAAGCGGAGGGGTTGCTCGATGCCAGGCACGCCGAGCACGAAAACGAACTGCGTGCCGACCGGGAGGGGCTTTTTCGTACTGATGAAGGTGCCACCGCGGGAGATGTTCTTCACGTAATCGGCGAAGAAGGTGTTCAGCCGCTGGTAATCGAGTTGCAGCTCGATGGGAGCCTTGCCGTGTTCCGTGGCCATGGCTCTGAGTCTAGCTCACTGGCAGACGCCGGCCGCCTTTTGTGCCGACGGGCGCTCTGCAGACGGTTCGGGGGGACGGCGGCGTGTCACGACGAGCTGCGCCAGGCATGACAGAAAGATCCGGGTCGCGCCGAGAAGGGATGCGACGATGCTCCGCGCGAGACAACGCCTTGCCGTCTGCGCGTGCGGACAGCTACGGCTGCCGACCTGTGGGAAGAGCCCAGATGCAGCAGGATTTGATGAAGTGTCGCGCTTGCTCGTTCGAGCTGAAGTGCTGGTGAGTGCGCAATGCCCCGACATGGGGCATGCCCGATCGGCGCTGGCACGGAGTCTGCTTATAGTTCTGACATGAGTGCTTGGTGGGCAAAGATCTTGATGGGCGCGGGACTACTGGTGATCCCCGGAGCGCTCCTGATCTTGCCCTTGTTCGTGGCACTGTGGCGTCGGCATCAGGAGCGGGGGGTTGCCGTGCCTGTCCGCAGCCGGCGAACGCTGCTGCCGCCGCCGGCTACTCGCGCGCCGCGAGGATCGCGTCGAGCTTCTCGAGTTCGTCGCTACTGAAGTGGGTGTTCTTAGTCGCGCCGAGGCTGTCTTCGAGCTGACTGAGCCGACTCGCTCCGACCAATGTCGACGTCACCCGGCTGTCCTTGAGCAACCACGACAGTGCCAACTGTGCCAAGGTCTGCCCGCGCTCTTTGGCGTGGGCGTTCAGCTTTCGGAGCTTGCCGAGCAAGGCGTCCGTGATCTGCTCGCGCTGGAGAAACGGCGAGCTGCTCGTTGCCCGCGATTGTTCTGGGATGCCGTCGAGGTAGCGGCCGCTGAGCAGGCCTTGGGCGAGGGGGCTGAAGGGGATGCAGCCGATGCCCTCGGCCTGTAGCGTTGGAAGCAGTTGGGGCTCCACCCAGCGATCGAGCATGTTGTATTTGGGTTGGTGGATGAGGCAGGGGGTGCCAAGTGAACGCAACAGTTCTACGGCGCGTTTCGTCTGCTCTGCGTCGTAGTTCGAAATCCCGACGTACAGGGCCTTTCCGCTCGTGACCGCGCGTGCCAGGGCGCCGCAAGTCTCCTCCAACGGAGTGTCCGGGTCCGGACGATGACTGTAGAAGATGTCGACGTAGTCGATGCCGAGCCGTTCTAGGCTTTGGTCGAGCGACGCCAGGAGGTACTTGCGCGAGCCGCCGTCGCCATAGGGGCCCGGCCACATGTCGTAGCCGGCTTTGGTAGAGATGATCAGCTCGTCGCGATGGGTACCGAGATCGCGAGCCAGGACTTGGCCCAAGGTGCGTTCCGCCGAGCCGTAGGGCGGACCGTAGTTGTTCGCCAAGTCGAAGTGGGTGATCCCGCGGTCGAAGGCGCCGAGCAGGATCGTGCGGCTCGTTTCAAACACGTCGCTGCCGCCGAAGTTGTGCCACAACCCGAGGGAAATGGCCGGCAGGAGCAGGCCGGAGCGACCACAGCGGCGGTACAGCTCGGGGGCTTGGTAGCGTTCAGGATTGGGGCAGTAGTTCATGGGGGGGATTCTCCGGGGGGTTTTCGCTTCAGACAACCCCGGACGTCCGGGATGGCAGCCACGGCGCGGCGCGGGCGGAAAAAGCGCGAATGCGCCTGTGCGCCGCGGGCTCCCTTTCCGAGCGCGCGGGTGCTATGCCAGCGCCGTGCGTGACCCGTACACAGTGCTCGGCGTATCTAGGGGAGCCAGCGCAGACGAGATCAAACAGGCGTTTCGCCGCTTGGCCAAGGAGCATCACCCGGATCGCAATTCGGGGGACGAAACGGCCAAGGAGCGCTTTCAGGAGCTCAACGCGGCCTATCAGATCCTCAACGATCCCAAACGACGGGCGCGTTTCGATCGCTTCGGGGCCGATGCTGAGCGGCCTGGGGGCGGTGGGGCAGCGTCAGGCGGCATGGAGGATTGGCTCTCGGAGATCCTGCGCGGAGGCGGATTCGGCGGGGCCGGCACCGTTGCTACCGGTGATCTGCGGGAGACGGTCGAGCTCAGCTTCGAAGAAGCGGCGTTGGGCTGCAAGAAGGAGCTCTCCTACGAACGCGTAGACTTGTGCGATCGCTGCGCCGGCGACGGTGCAGAGCCGGGCACTCGCGCGGACGTTTGTGACACTTGTGGTGGTCACGGACGTGTGCGCTTGGGCGCGATGGGGTGGATCTCGCTGGGCATGGACCGCCAATGCCCGCGCTGCCATGGTACTGGGCACATCGCGGTGACTCCCTGTCGCTCCTGTGGCGGCAAGGGGCTCAGTGTGCGACGGCGCAGCATCGAGGTGACGATCCCCCCGGGGATCGAAAACGGCGCAGCCCAGGTTGTCACCGGCGCGGGTAGCCGCGTCTCAGCTCAAACGCCGCCGGGTGACTTGGAGCTGGTGATCGCCGTGCGTCCGCACCGAGAATTTCAGCGCGAGGGCGACGACGTTCTCAGCCAGATATCGATCAGTTTTGTGATGGCGGCGCTCGGTGGGGAGGTGACGGTGCCCACGCTCAAAGGCGAAGAAACCCTCCGCATACCCGCAGGAACCCAGGCGGGGGACGTGCTGGAGCTTCGTGGCAAAGGCATCCCTCACCGTTTTCGCCCCGGTGCTGGGCGTCATCTGTGTCGCGTCAAGATCGAGGTTCCACGCACATTGTCGCCGGAAGCGCGGCGCTTGGTGCAGGAGTTCGACGAGGCGGTCTCCTCCCACGCCGAAGCCGGCGTGTTCGAGCGCCTCAAGAGCTTTTTCTCCTGAGCCATCGAGCCGTCTGCCTCTCCGCGCGTGGGACAGGCTGAGTCCGCAATGCACTGTGATGAGCAACCCCAGAAGCATTCACCGTAGCGTTCGGCTGCGCTGGCGGGTAAACCCAGGGCGCGATGGAAGCGAAGAAGATCGGGTTCGTTGGCGGCGGTAACATGGCTTCAGCTCTGATCGCTGGGCTGCTGGATGCCGGGGGGCTGTCGAAGGAGTTGGTGCGCTGCGCAGAGCCAAACGCGGAGCGAGCGGCTGCTCTTCACGAGCTGTTCGGCATCGAAACCACGACGGACAATGCCGAACTCGTCGCCTGGGCGGACTGTGTGGTGGTGGCCGTCAAACCCCAGGTGTTGGATGCGGCCCTTTCCCCCTGCAAGGCTGCTTGGTCTGCCGACAAGCTGCTCGTTTCGGTTGCCGCAGGCGTCACCATCGAGCGCCTGACAGCTTTGACGGCGCCGGAGGTGCGCGTGCTTCGCGCCATGCCCAACACACCTGCCGCCGTGGGGCAGGGGATCACCGCTATTATCGGCAATGCGTGTGCGAGCGCCGCGCAGCTCGATCTGGCCGAAGCCCTGCTCTCCGCCATCGGAGAGGTTGTGCGGCTTGAAGCCGA
>JBNKZR010000063.1:0-369 GCA_050301735.1 Polyangiaceae bacterium
ACGATGAGAGCCCTGAAGTCCCGCCATGTGCTCCATTTGTCGTCGACCTCGGCGGGCATGGCCGACAACTTCACCAGTCTGGGGCTGATCAACTGCTGCAAATGGTGGGCAACGCGCCTTCATCCTCTGCTGACGCGCTCAGCGGACTGGCTGGCTACCCCCGCGCAGTACTGCTCGACGCGTCGCAGTGGTTGATTCCGAAGGACATGAGGCCGGCATGAACTCACACGCGGGGAATGCGGACGAGAACACTGTGCCCTGCGACGTGCTGATTTGTGGCGCTGGCCTGGCGGGGCTGACTCTGGCGCGTCAATTGTTGCGCACGGAGCCGGCACTGAAGGTCGCCCTGATCGATCGCTTGGCGCGGCC
>JBNKZR010000063.1:379-23637 GCA_050301735.1 Polyangiaceae bacterium
CGTGGAAGTCGGGTCGCACTACCTGGCGAAGATACTCGACCTCGAGAGTCATCTCGAGGCGCGTCACGTGCGCAAGCTGGGGTTGCGTTTCTTCTTCGGCGATCCGCGTGGGCCCTTCGAGCTTCGACCTGAGCTTGGTCCGTCGCACTTCCTCGAGCCCTTCAGCTATCAAATCGATCGGGGGATGTTCGAGCAAGAACTGCGTGGCCTGGTCGAAAGCGCCGGGGCTCGATTGTTCGAAGGCTGCGCCGTATCCGAAGTGGAGTTGTCGCAATCCGCTGCTCCCCACGTGGTCCGCTGTCACGACGCTCAGGGTGAGCGCCTTTCACTATCCGGGCGTTGGCTGATCGATGCCACCGGTCGACGACGCTTGCTCCAGAAGAAGTTGGGCACGGCCCAACGAGCAGATCCACGACGCGGTGCTGCTTGGTTCCGCCTTGCCACTCGCTTCGACGTCGAAGATTTCGTTCCCAAGGAGTGCTCGTCATGGCACCAGCGAGTGCCCGAGGCTCTCCGCTACAACTCGACCAATCACATCTGTGGACCCGGTTATTGGATCTGGATCATAGCGTTGGGGTCTGGGTACACGAGTGTCGGGGTGGTCAGCGAACAGTCGATACACCCGACGAGCTCCTACGGCACCTGGGAAAGAATGCTGCTGTGGTTGGAGCAGAACGAACCTACGCTCGCGCGCCACTTGCAGGGCATCACTCCGACGGACTTCGTGCAGATGCCACGCTATTCCTATCGTTGCCAAAGAGCGTTCTCCGAGCAGCGCTGGGCGTGCGTGGGGGAGGCCGGTGCGTTCCCCGACCCTTTCTATTCTCCCGGCACCGACTTGATCGGTCTTGGCAACACGCTGGTCACCCAGCTGATCACTGCGGATAGAGCGGGTTGGGGCAAGCTCGAGGCGAAGCGCCGAATCGAAGACTGCAACGACGCCTACCTTTCGTTCAGCAACGGCTTGGAGGAATTCATCACCAGTCTCTACGGATGCCTCGGCAATGACACGGTCACCGCCCTCAAGGTCATCTGGGATACGGTTGCGGGCTGGGGCTTCAGCGCTCCTTTGATGTACAACGACTTGTTTGCCGACCCTCGGCGTCGCAACTCGGCGGGTGTCCTGTCTGGGCGCTTCTATTTCCTCGGGCGGCGCATACAGCAGCTTTTTCTGGACTGGGCGGCGCAGTCGAAGGGTCGTGTCGGATTCGAATACATCGACTACTTCGCGTTGCCGTTCCTCGTCGAGGTGCGGGAGAGAAACCTGAAGCCAGGCAAGGACCAGGAAACCCTGAAGGAAGATCACCGACGTAACCTGGCGATCCTGGAAGAGCTCGCCCAAGTGCTCTTTTTGCTGGCAGTGGACGACACGCAACCGGAGCGGCTGCCGGAGGCGCTCGGGGCTCCTTGGCTCAACGCGTGGGGTGTGGGTTTGGACGCTTCGCGCTGGGAGCAGGATAGTCTGTTCACTCCCAAGACCTACCCGCGCTGCCGGGCACGCATCGCTCAGCAGCTGGCCCCCATGGTGCACTCCCCAGGCGGTGTCTTTTCCTCACTGGTCGACGCTCGCACGTCGGAGGCGTCTGCCAACGCCTAGGGAGCGCCCAGTCGCTCCAAGACGAATCGATGACACGTCGTCGCGCGATTCTCGCTGCGGCGCACCTCGTCAGCTTGCGACACGCTTCTCGTAACAACGGTTCAGAAACTGGACGAGCTTCGCATTGACTTGCTCTGGTTTCTCGACGTTGACACTGTGGCCAGCCCCCTCGACGATTTCGATCTCCGCGTGCGGCAACGCCAGCGCAGCGGCGCGCGCTAGGCGCGCGGGGTCCTTGTACACCACCGGCCGTCCTCCGGCGACGATCAACGTGGGCATGGTCACGTTGCGCAGGTCATCGGCGGAGTAGATACGATGCTGGGGGATGTCGAACATGCCGACCGAGCCGTACTGGATGACGTCCAGCAGATGCTCGAGCCAGGTGTCAGATTCGGGGCTACTGTAGCCGCCGCCCATCCACTCGAAGAACCGACGGTACTTCTTGCGGGAAGGAAAGAACGCGAAATGCCAGAACCCGCGCCAGGCGATCCCACCGTCCATCTTGATGAACGTCTCGGACGGGTCCAGTAGCATCACGGCAGTGACCGAAGCCGGGGTCTCGCGCGCCAGTGCCAAGGCCAACCAGCCACCGTAGGAGAGGCCACCAACCGCCACTTGGGTGTGCCGAAGCCGCTCGAGGATCTGGCGGAACCAGACGCAGTAGTCGGCGAGCGACTTCACCGGCTTCTGGCTCGGCTTGCTCTTGCCGCCATACGTTATCTGATCGAGACAGACGACCCGATGCCTCTCCGCCAGGGCGCCAACGTTGGCAAACCACATCGTCGCGTCAGCAAAGAGCCCCGGAAACAGGTAGACGGGGTAACCATCCGTCGGCCCCGATGCGACCGCGTGCGTGAGACCGTAGTCGGTCTCTAGCCACAGGTCCTCGTATTCAACGGGCCACAGCGACATCGTGCGATCGTAGCTGGCGAGTGCCCGCGCTTCGCCGTCTGCGTCTTTGTACAGCCCCATCGAGTCCTCCGCCGCGAGAGAGGAGATGACCATAGCGGCAGTGACGGCAAACGCACGTGCAAAGCTGACGTCGAGGGTGTCGGGACACGAATGAAGTGCGGTTTGGGTACGTGCGAGCGTGTCAATTCAGACCGCAACAGCGCTTGTATTTCTTGCCACTGCCGCAAGTGCACGTGTCGTTACGCCCGGGGCGCGTTTCGGCGACGAAAGGGACAGGGCTGCGTTGCGTGTCTCCGCTACGGCGGACCTCATACAACGCCAGTGCCCGATTCAGATCGAAGTCTGGGGCTTGGGATGTGTACTCACGCGGCAAGTAGCAGTCTCGGGGCTCACCGGTGGACACCTGGGTCAGCCAGGCTACCCCTGCGCTGAGCCCGTTTGGCGAGCCGAATAGCGCGCGGGGGGTGTTGTACAACACCGCGCGCCGGATCTCGAGAGGAGCGCCACGGACCTGCTGGGCCTGGGCCCCACCGACTTGGGCTGCGATGTGCTCGAAGGTTGCGTTGGCGTGCCTGTCGAGTCCGTCTCGGGTGTTGCGAATGTGTTCTTTTCGAAGCGTTTGGGGGAACAGTTGGGTTATCGCGCGCGCGAGGCCACCTGACTGCCAGCGTTGTTCTGCAGGTGGCTGGGAGAGGTGTTCTCTGACTTCGCGCCGGTGATGCGCATGACGAATGCCCAGGGCCGATAGCCCAAAACAGCAACCGTACAGAGTCTCCAGGTTCGTAGGGTGTTGGTAGGTGTGCTCTAGGGCTTTGATGAACGCCCTGGGCAGCTTTGCGGCGAGCCAAGCACCGCGAAGGGCGAAGGGCAGCGCAGACGTTGCCATTGGCTCCGCGACGAGGTAGGCGAGCAGCTCCAGCTTGCCTTCTGCCAAGACGTCTTTGCTCGCGTTGAGCAGGACGTTCCTTTCCATGCCGAGGAGTCCCAGGAAGTGGTGGGCGGCCCAGGTTGCCTGCCAATGTTTGCGCAGCAGGGAGTCGCAGCGTTTGGCTCTGCGCCTCTTCATACACAACAAGGCATACGTCTCTCTCATCTTCCTGAAGGAACCCAACATGCCGCGTAGGTAGATGTCCCCTAGCAACGGGCCCCAGCTGCACAGCTCGTCGAAGTCCTCAACACAGAGGCTGTCTCCTGCGTGGAGCACACGCTGCAGCAGACGCTCGGTGTTGGAGCGGTTGCCCTTCGCCGACTCGTCGATCAAGCGGCGCAGCTCGTGGGCTTCCTCGCTGAGCTTGTCCAGAGCGCTGCGCTTGACGAGCGGTTGCCAGTGAGGGATGTGCATACCGCGCCCAAGGCAAGTGACGAACTTGCCCTCTCGGGTGACGATGATGAAGGGGCCTTCTTTCGGGTCGTCGAGGGACAGCGCGACTCGCTTTCCGCCGGAAGGTAAGCGGGCGCGAGAAAGCAGAAACTTCACCAAGCCGTGGTCGCGATAGAGGCCCAGGGCGAGCTCCGCGTGGGTGCCGCTCAAGCGGTCGACCCGTTGTAGGAAATGTGCCGCGTGTCCTGCGTGATTCATGATCGACTCCTTCGTTTGAGTGACAGAGGGCAGTCGGATTGGGCGCGCTCTCAGTTGCGAAGAAAATGTCGGGGCACGGCACGCGACGCTGCCGTGTCGCGCTCGCAGAGGCGTGTCCCTCGGATTTCAACCCAGGCGGACGGCGTTGGCGTGTTAGATGCTCTCCGATGAGCACGCCGGTCTCACCCCCACCGCGGATCTCTCGCTGGGTGCAGCTCGGGCCGACCGCTCTCGTCATCGCCCAGACTTTCAACTTCTACGCTTTCGTCGTTCGGGCTCGACTGGCTCTGGGCTACTGGCCTGCCCCCTATCATCCGGATCCGAAGACGTTGGGCTTCGAACTGCACGCCGCGCTCGTTGCGTTGGGATTCTTGTTCGTCAGTTTTGGGGCGCCTTGCTTGCAGTTGGTGGTCGTAGCGTTGACTGGTAGGTGGGGAGTCACACGGCGCGACTCGGTGATGGGCACGTTGGTCTTCACGATGGTTTTCGGTGGGGCCTTTGCCCTGACTCGGCTCGATCCAGGTGCGTTCGGCGACTGGTTCATGGACTGAGGCCGCGGGCGGTGTCGCCACGGGTCACTGCGCGAGCGTGCAGTCGGAAAGCACGTTGGCTCCCCTCACGCGCAGCGCCGCCAGGTTTGCCGCCTGTTCCTCACAATCCAGGGGATTGCCACTCAACTGGACGGTAGTCCTCAGGCCGATGTCGACGTTGGCTGCTAGTGGAGTGAGGTCCACGATGGCGTTGTTGGACAGCTCCAGCGTTTCCAAGTGACGCAGCGAGCGGAGGGGGGAGACGTCGACGATGGCGTTGTCATTGGCGAAGAGCTCGACCAATTGAGAAGCGCCGCTCAAGAACTCCAACGTCGTCAGCTGTGCGGCGTTGATGACGAGTGATTGTAGGAGCTCCAATTGGTCGAGCGCCGAGACGACCTCGAGCGGATTGTTGCTCAGATCGAGGCCCTCCAGCCTGGTCAATGCCCCGACGGGTGCCACGTCGGTGATTTGGTTGTTTTGGAGGTCGAGTGTGCGCACGAGCGAGAGCGACTCGATACCAGAGATGTCGACGAGTTGATTGTCGTTGAAGAGCGCGCTCTCCAGGTACCGCAGCTCACCGCCGAGGCCGTCGAGACGCGCGAGTGAATTGTGGCCCAAGTTCAGAGAGACCAGCTTCGAGTCTGCTTGGGGCAAGCGCAGGACGGTGATTTGGTTGTCCTGCAAGTCGACGTGCTGCAGCGAGGGCAAAGAGCTCAGCACTTCGGCGCTCGGGAGGCTACAGCTCGCAGCCGTCAATTTTCGGAGCAGCGGCGCGTCGCGTAGTCCTTCGAGTCCTGACAACGGATTGCTGGCGACGTCGAGTTCCAACAGATTGGGCAAGTCGCCCAGGGGAGCAAGGTCGGTGATGGAGTTGCCCGCGAGGTGGATCCTCTCGACGTGGTCCAGGCATTCGATGCCCGCGAGCGAGACTATGCCGGAGCTGTTGGCGTTCAACGTTCTGACGGCGCCACCCGTGCTGTCAGCCGCAGCCTCTTGGGCAACTGCACGAAGCGTTGGGTCGAGGATGCCCGCCCAATCAGCGCAAGCCGTTTCCCGAACACGCGCGAGATTCGGCGCACCCCCGCTGGAAAACGAGTCGTTCAGTTCGAGAGCGCTGGGAGACGGGTCCGTACACGCGATGACGCCGACGAGTGGTGTCCACCGGGCTTTCGTGAGGGCGCGCATCGCATTGGACCATGCCACGCGTAGCCGACGGTGAGCACTAGATCCCGTGCGGTCGCAATTTCCCGAACTTGCCGTAGGGCTTGCCGCCACGAATGGCGACGGCGACTGGGTGTTTCACGGCGCTAACTCTGCGGAGTGAATCCGATAGTGTGGTCAGGTTCATCGACCATCGACACCCAGCGAGTGCTCCTCGAGCTAACGGCTCCCGGATTGCCGGCACCGTCCTGCTATGCTGGCGCAATGCTTGGGCGCTGGAGATTGGGTTCGTTGAGGGGGTTGGCGGGTGCCATGTGCGTCCTGGTGGGAGGGTGCGGGGAGCCACCAGCGTCCGAGAGCGTGGATTACACGACGGCCGAGGCGCAGCGTAACGCGCCCTTCCTGGGGGGCACGTTGGTTGTGACGCGCGATGGGCGTACGGCGGCCGCGGCCGATCCTGATCGCGACGCGGTGTTTCTCGTCGACGTGGCGTCGTCCGAGGTCAGCACCATTTCTCTGCAGGAGCACGACCTGCCGGGCCGTTTGGTGGAGGGGCCTGACGGCCTGCTGTTCGTCATCGCACGTGGACGAAACGCTTTATTGCGAGTGGATGCCTTCGCCAAGACTTCGATGCGGCGCGATGGGGTTTGCGGTGCGCCCACGGGCATGGCGTGGGACCCCACTAGAGAAGACGTCGTGCTTGCTTGTCGCTCAGGCCAACTATTGGGCCTCGACCCGAACACGCTCGAGACACGCTGGGAGCTGCTGCTCGACGACGACCTGCGCGATGTCGTGGCCGCGGGTGACGAACTCGTAGTGACGCGCTTCACTTCGACCCACGTCATCGTCGTGGACCGAGAGCACAACGCGACGCGCCTCGGCGTTCTTGCCGAGAAGTCCGCCGGGTTCGCCGTCAACAGCGGTTTCCGAACGGTCGCTGCACCGGGCGGAGGTGTGGCGATTGTGCACCAAGATGCTTCGACCGCGACCCTGGGCACACCGTCCTCCAGCCCAGGCTCCGGGCCAGCATACTACGTGTCCAGCACGTGCACCCAGACGTTGATCCGCCCTTCGATCACCTTCGCCACTCCCCAGGCTGTCATCGAAGGCCAGCCGCAATTCCTCGGGGACACGACGGCTGCGGCGTTGGCTCGAGTGACCCGCAGCCTGGCAAGCGCGACAGGACCGCTCGATGTCGCGATTTCCGGTGACGGCGCGAGGCTAGCGCTGCTGGCGATGGGCAACATCTGGGCGATGAATACACGCCGCCCCACGCTCTATTTGATCGACCGGGAGCAACTCATGGCCGGCGCTGGTGACACGTTGCCCGGAGGCTGCGGACTTTCCGAAAATGCGTTTCGTGTGCCTGGGCAACCGGTGGCGGTTGCCTTCGACCCGCGGGGTCAATACGTCGTTCAATCTCGACAACCAGCCACGCTCGAGTTCGAGGACGGGCGCAGCATCGAACTGAGCGACGAGTTGCGAGACAACAATGCCCTAAGCTGGTTCTACAAGAACAACGACGCTGGAGTCTCGTGCGCTTCGTGCCACCCCGAGGGAGAGGAAGACGGCCACACGTGGCTTTTTGGGCAGTTTGGCGCGCGACGAACCCAATCGCTGATGGGTGGGGTCAGCGACCGCGCGCCTTATCACTGGGGTGGGGAACTGTCGACCTTTTGGTCCCTGATCGACGATGTGATGGTTCGGCGCATGGGTTTGCTCGCTCCGACCGTGGACGAGGTCGACAACCTTAGCCTGTGGCTCGATACGCTTCCGGTGGCCAAGCTGACACCTGCGCTCGATCCCTCAGCCGTTCAGCGCGGTGCGGAGCTCTTCAAAGACCCCACCCTGGCCTGCGACCAATGCCACTCGGGCAACAAGCACACGGACCGGCAGCTTTACGACGTCGCCACCGGAGGGCGCTTCATCACACCGTCGTTGGTCGGTGTTGGGCTTCGCTCACCACTCATGCACGACGGCTGCGCGGGGACACTCCAAGAGCGCTTCAGTGGCTGTGGCGGGGGGGACCAACACGGCGTCGTGTCGTCGTTATCCGAACGAGAGCTCGGGGACTTGGTCGCCTACCTGCGGTCCCTGTGACCGGAGGTGCCTGGCGCCGGCTCTGAGCCTCGGCTACTCGATGTTGCAGTAGAAGGAGCTCGTATCCAGGCGTCCGGAACCTTGGAACACCTCCGTGCCGGCCTGAATGCTGAGCAGGTGCTTGTCGGCAGACAACAGCCCACGAGCGATCAGGTCGTTCAGGAAGTCCATCAAGTTGAAGGTCGCGCCCGTCTCGGCATTGGCGGTTCGGATGAACTGATAGACGCTCCAGGAGCCGTTGGAACCGTCGTACAGGCGCCAATTGGTGCCCGCGACGCTGACTTCGGCGACCAGGCTGCCGAGGCCACCGGCGCTGCCATCGACATCTCGAAGTAGGATCATGATCTCTTCGCTCGGATCGCCAGCGCCTTCGGGATCGGATGAGGTGAACAAGTCGTAGGTCACGTTAAACGTTCCCGTGGCGTCGACGGTGTACGTCCACCCACAAGTCACGTCGGGGTTCTCCGACAGCTGGAAAGGCAGGCCGGTGTTCTGCAGCTCCCAGCCCCAATGCCAGCCCAAGACCACACTACCGAAGGACTTGACCTGGCTGGCGCTACCGCCGCTCCAATCCCAGCTCGTGCCCCAGCCGATGGTGTTGCCGGAGGAGCAAGTGTCCCACACGCATTGGGTTCCCGAGGCACCCTCGGCTCCCCACCAGTTGTCGTTCAGCCAGTACTTGCCGACGGTGATCATTTCGGCGTCCGCGCAGACCTCGGTCACCGGATCCATGCCCGCGGTGCAAGTGCTCTCTTGGCACGAGCCGCCTTCGCAGGGGCCCGTGCAGCTCGCCCCGCATGCGCCGCAGTTTTGGGCGTCGATGTCCAGGTTGGTGCATTCCCCATTGCAGTCCGTGTAGCCCGTCGGACACACGCAGGTACCACCCTCGCACACACGCGTGGCGTCACACGCGGCGCCGCAGCCGCCGCAGTGGTCGTGGTCCGTCTGGTAGTCGACGCAGCCAAACCCACAGAGCTCTTCGCCGTCGGCGCAGCCGCCTGGTTCGATGAATTCGATGTCGTCGACCTGCAGATCGTAGCCGCCTGACTCGGGAAAGTATTCGCTGTCCGGGTCGCTCGGATCCGACGGGACGTACTTCAGCGCCACTTGGAAGTTCATGCCAGTGATGTTGTGGCCATCCACCGCCACGGCCATGCCGCCGCCTGCCGTGGCGCCGGTGAACGACGCCCAAGGGATCTGCAGTTGCGTCCAGGTCGAAGTGACGGGAATGTCCACGCCACCGACGGCACAGTCGCCCTCCGCCGTGGCTTCACAGGTTCCACCACCGGCAGGATCGTCTGCGAGCGGCGGCGTCGTCTCTTCCATGGCCAGAGAGAAGTGTGCCGTGCCGGTGGGCGTCGAGCCGCGGACCCAAAGCGAGATCCCATCGTAGGCGCTGGCGTCGATGCAGCCCATCCACAGTCCCATACCGCCACCGAAGTCAGTCGCTTCGGAGTTCGAGGTGCTGACGGCGTACGTGCTGTCGTTCGCTCCAGCGACCATGGAATGAGCGGGACTTCCCGTGGCGTCGTCGTAGAAGTAGGGCCCAGCGTATACCGCGTCGGCCGTCCCAGGATCGCCGTTGAAGGCGAAGCCGTAGTCGCCGATGTCCGTCGCTCCATCGTAGTCTTCGAAGTCGGCGAGGGTGGTCGAACTGACCTCCGTCGGCGCGTAGCAGTCTTTGACTGTCGGACAGACGCCGGCTTCACATGTCCCGGTGGGGCATGCATTGTAGCAGGCACCGCAGTTGCCGGGATCGGTGGTGGGGTCCACGCAATTGCCTCCGCAAGCCAGCAGTCCCGAGTCGCACGACACCGCAGGCTCATCTGGGCTCGCAGGGGGGTTACCGGGTGTGGCTGGCGTCGAAGGTTCGACGGCATTGCTCACTTCGCAGACGCCTCCGACGCAAGCTCCACCGCCGCACGCAACGCCACAGGTTCCACAGTTGCTCGGCGAGGTCTGGAGATCGACGCAACTTTGACCACAGGCAGTCAGCCCATTCGCGCAGCTGTCGCTGCATCCGCCCAGCGAGCACACCTGGGGGGTGATGCAGGCGAAGCCGCAGGCGCCGCAATTGGCCGAGTCCGACGACACATCGACGCAGCCGGCACCGCAGTCGTCATACCCGACAGCACACACGCAGGCTCCGCCGCTGCAGTGTTCCCCTGGGTTGCAGGCGCTGCCGCAGGTACCGCAGTTGAGGTTGTCGGCCGCGGTATTGACGCAAAGGCCGCCGCATTCCGTCATGCCGTCGCCGCAGGAAGCATCGCTCGACGAGCCTGCGCCGGGCGATGCGCCGGGGCCGCCCACCCCATCGGTGCCGACCGTTGCGGTTGCGCCCTCCGAGCCGGGGGGCGAAGAGTCCTCGCTGCATGCGGTGGTCCCGACGAGGGTACAGCCCCACACGGCCAATGCGACCCAACCAAGCTGCCCGCTGCTTTGCGTTCTGCGTTTCATGTACACCAAGCGCACGTTGTGCCGCGCGGGAGACCCGACATCAAGCGCGACGGCGCCCATTCCAATCTCGGTTCCCAATTCGGTTGGGCGAGTATCGGGATTCGATTACGAGCGCAGCTCACACGACAAAGTGCCCGGCGCGTGAACTTTTGGGAGACCAATTGCCCCCCCTCGGCATCGCCTGAGCTCAGGCGCGATTACAGTGCTTTTGCCGTAACGTGGACGCGCATTTGCGGGCTGGGGTCGGGCGGGCCCACGAACGAGCCCGCGACGGGGGGTACGGCTTCGGGATGGCGGTGCACGGCGACGGCCACATGGTCACCCCCAACCATCAACCCACTGGTGGAATCGAAGCCGCGCCAGCCGGTTCCCGGCAGGTAGACTTCGGACCACGCGTGGGTGGTCGTCGTGTCGCGTACGGCGGCGGCCGAGAGCAGGTAGCCGCTGACGAAGCGTGCGGCCAATCCGCAGTAGCGACAGGCCTCGATGAACAGAGTCGCCACGTCTCGACAAGAGCCACGCCGTCGGGACAGCGTCGTTGCAGGTGACTGTACACCGGGTTCTTCTCGAACTTCGTAGGCGATCTCCTTGGCGATCTTCTGGTTGATGGTGTGCAGCAGCGTGGCCGTCTCCAAGCGCTGCCCGGGTTGCCAGACCTCACGTAGCCAGCGTCGCAGTGCGGTATTGTCTTGCGGGTAGGCCGATAGCAAATAGACGATCAGATCGGTCTGCTCCATCGGGTCGTAGTGGAACGGGAAGAATTCAGCCTCCCGCGTGATGTTGAGCTCTTGGGGGGCCTGGTCGTAGTGCTGAACCACGACGTTGCTCGTGATGACCAGGCTTGCCGTCGGATGGTCGAAGTCGACGCTGGCGACCGAGTTGCCGTGCACGTCCCGGTACCAAGTGATGCGGTATGGGGGCGCAATGTTCAGACGCGACGACTCGATGCGCAAATCGTGTCCTTCGCGGGGGCGAACCAACAGCCGGTGATTGAGCAGCCGTACGGGTTCTTCGTACCGGTACTCGGTCACGTGGCGGATCTCGATGCGACGCATGGGGCTACACTCCAACGACGAAACCTTTGGGCAACCAAAGGTGGCGTGGAATCGGGTGCGAGGCGAGCCAGCGTGACTGAAAAGTGTCTCGAAGATTTAGTCTTGATGCATGACTGCCGGGTCAGAGAGGCAGGCCGGTCCATCTGGTTGGGTTCGGAGCCGACGTTCACGGACAGGTATTCCAATGCGCCCGAATGGCTGAGCGAGGCGCTCGGCGAGGACAAGGAGGCACGCGCTCGCCAATTGTTAGGCCTACTTAGAGATCGGCATCCGGGGGCGGTGGTGTTGCGCACGGTCGGTCGCCAGTACCCCGGTGAACCTCAGCCGCGCTGGAGCTACGGCTTGTACAGCCGACGGGATGAGGCGCCGCTGTGGGCGGGACCGCCCGATTGGCTGGAAGACGATTTCTCGGCTCCTCCTTCCCCTGCGAGGTCCACGGCGGAGCTCTGCGACGCGCTGCGCGACGAGCTGCGTGCACGGAGTCATCATGCCGCGAGGGTGGCCTGCCCGGGGCCACAGGGTCGCTTGGTTTTTCGCAACGATGGCACGTCCCCTTGCCGCGATCCGGCGAAGCGACCAGAGCTCCTTCGCGAGTCCATTCACTCGCTGCCGCTGCCCCTGGATGGTGTGCAGGACGCCCTTTCCGCGGCAGGTGAGCACCTGGTCGTGCTGCAGGAATTCCAGCAAGAAGGAGGCCGCAAGCTTGCCCAGGTCGAGCTACCGGCGTTCGCGCGTGTCGCCGACTTCATCGCGTTTCTCGACGTCCTGGCCGCTGCCGCAAATCGAGTCGGCCTCGACGGGCTCGTGCTGAGCGGCTTTCCCCCGCCAGTGGACGCCACGGTGGCGTGGACGACATTGACTCCAGATCCGGCCGTGCTCGAGGTCAACCAGGCGCCTGCAATTGATCTCGAGACGCATCAACGGTGGATGGAGCTCTTGTACGAACTGGCGGAGCACGTGGGCCTGTCACCCTACCGATTGGCGTACGACGGCACGGTGTCGGACTCGGGGGGCGGAGGCCAGATCACCTTTGGCGGTCCAACGCCGCTCGAGAGCCCGTTTTTCGTCTCACCGCGTCTGTTGCCTCGCTTGTTGCGCTACTTGGTGCGTCACCCCGCGCTGTCGTTCTGGTTTGCGACGCACTACGTGGGCGGTTCGAGTCAATCCCCGCGTCCTGACGAAGGTAGCCGCGACGCCTTCGCCGAGTTGGGGTTGGCACTGGACGAGCTGGCGCGGACTCGTTCCGTCACTCCTGACATCCTCTGGGGAACGCTGCGGCACTTCCTCGCCGACGGTACCGGTAACCCGCACCGCAGTGAGCTCAACATCGAGAAGCTGTACAACCCATATCTTCACGACCGCGGTTGTCTGGGCTTGGTGGAGTTTCGCGCTCTGCGCATGGCTTCCACCGCCGAGCGGTCGACGGCTCAGGCTCTGCTCATGCGCAGCATCGTCGCCATGTTGATGGGGCACGACGTCGTGCCCGACCTGGTCGATTGGGGCGATACGCTCCACGACCGCTTCGCCTTGCCTTCGGAACTGCGTGCTGATCTCGCTGACGTGTTCTCGGAGCTGGAAGCTCACGGCTGGGAGCTGGGGCAGGAAGCGCAACGCCTGTTGCTGTCTTCAGACGAACGTCAGTTCGGCTGTGTCGAGCTCGATGGTGCCACGCTTCGAGTCGAACAAGCGATCGAGTTCTGGCCTCTGGTAGGCGACGCTGCGTCTCAAGAGGTCGGTGGGTCTCGGCTGGTGGATTCGAGCACGCATCGTCTGGAACTTTGCCTGATGGCGTCGGAGGAGCGCGCGTCCGACTGGGGGGTAAGTGTATCGGGTTATGGTTTGCCTCCTAGGCGCCATGGAATGGGAGTTCGTTTTCGCGCTTTTTCACCGTTCATGGGCTTGCACCCGACCGTCGCCCCCATGCCCCACGTGGACATCTGCCTGCACCATCACTCCACCGGGCGTCAGCGCCAGGCTCGGTTCCATCTGTGGAAGCCGGATGGTAGCGCATACGACGGGCTGCCCAGGAGCTGGCAAGAGTCCTTGGCGCGACGCCATGAGCGTTTGGTCGTGGAGGACGTGACGCAGGCGAAAGCCTTTGGCGCCAAGACGCCCCCGCCAGCGGCGCTCAGCGAGTACTGTTTGGACCTACGACGTCTGTAGAAACGTGAGAGCCATGTTGGGTGAATGCACAGCGGCGCTGCGGGTGTGAGCAGTAGTGACGGTGCGTCGCGACGGCGAAGCGTGCCGTCGAGTCGTTGCAGGCGCAGGAGACAGTATCACGCTAGCACTGCTGAGGCCGCACTAGCCGAAAGGACTGCGACAAAGCTCGTCGACTGCGCCCAAATCCATCCTCGAGGGCGGTGTGCTTCCGCACCGTAGAGGCTTACCTTGAGCGTGGCACTCTCGCGCCAGGGTGACGTCGAAAGGAGTAGGAGTGAGCTACCTCATAGAGGTCAAAGGGCTGCTGGACGACCATTGGGGCCTCCGCTTCGCGGACATGAACTTCTCCCTGATCCGGGACGAGGAGAACGGGGTGACCCTTCTAGTCTCTCAGCCAGACACCGATCAGGCCCAGTTGCACGCTGCACTCAAGCAGGTCCGCGACACGGGATTGGAGCTTCTGCGTGTCCAGCGCGATGGGCGAAAGACGAGCGAAGAGCGCTGACCGGATCACACGAGCTTGTACTGTCTACCTCTCGCGAGGGCCCGACTGCGACTGTTCACGCCCAGCTTGGCGTAGAGGTTGCGGGCATGCCACTTGACGGTGTGCACGGACAGGTACAGTTCGCTGGCCATCTCGGCATTCGACAGGCCAGCGCTCATCAGACGCAAGATGGCGAGCTCTCGCTCGTTGAGCTCTTCCGTCAGTTCGTTCGGCGAGTCCGCCGGGCTCGTGGGAGCGGGGTGCGCGTCGACGGGGCTGCTGGTGTCGGCATGAGCGTTGGACTTCCGCTCATTTCTGCTGTCGCCGCCGCCGAGGACTGGTGCAGGGTCTGCGCTGTGCTGGCCGACCACCGCATCGAGGATTGCCTGGATGCGTGGCGGCTCCGTGAACACCGTGTAGTAGCCCCATGCCGCTGCTCGGGGCGCGAGTTTGCCTGCGGCATCGACTGCGGCGTCCGTTTCTCCGCGTTGGTACTGAGCCACGATCCGGAGCCACGCGTGCTCGACTTGTGTGCGCGGTGACTCCGGCGCAGCCTCATCCAGCAGAGCCTCCGCTCGATCGACATCGTCTTGAAGCAACGCGACGCGCACCGGTAGCAGTTCCCAACCAGCCCACGCAGACGCGGTCTGAGCCACTCCTGGCTCCGCGAGCCATTGCGTCAGTGCGCTCACGTTGCCCAGCTCGAGCCACAGGCGCGCGCGGTAGGCGTACGCTGGTGCCAACAACCGAGCGTAGTCTGACCCACGTTTGACGACGCTCCGCGCCATCTCATCAGCCTGGGCAAGCAAGCGCTCGGCATCGTCTCTCGCGCCTCTCTGCAGGCGAACACGGGCCAAAGCGAGAAGCCCCTTGCAGACGTGTTCAGGGAGCCCCAGTTGGCGTTGGACTTGTTCAACGCCTTCCCGCAGGAGCGATTCGGCTCGTTCGAGGTTCCCATGTTCGCGCAGAGCCTCTCCCATGCACAGGCGAATGAGCCCTGCTGCCAGATTCGGCGGCCCCTGGTCATTGCCCAGAGCGCTCATCGCGCGCTCGTAGTCAGCGGTCACTTGGCGTAGCTCACCGCGCAGCAGCGAAGCGAGGGCAGCCATGGACAATGCGACTTGGATGTTGATCGGGTCGAGTTCGGGGATCTCGAGCGTCAGGATGCGCTCGCAACTGCGCCGAGCATCTTGCAAGTGGCCGGCGTAGAGTTGTCCTCGCGCCAAGGCCAGCAAGGTTAGAGCGTGCCTGGGGGAGGGGACCGGCCCCAAACGGGCGAGTGCAGCCGTGGCTTGCTCGATGCACAGCTCCTCCTTGCCCGACTTGTATGCGATCCAAGCGGAGTAGATGAGGTACTGGGTCTCGGCGTCTTCGCGTTCGGCTGGCGAGAGGTCCGCAGTGGGCAGCGCCGCTTGCGCCTGTTGCAGGCAGAGCTCCGCCTCTTCCCAGTGGCCGATGACGAAAGCAGCCCAGATATTGACTGACGAGAGCTTGGGGCGGGCGCTCACGAGATTCTGCGGTAGCCGCTTCAGCCAACCCAGCGTTCGCACCTGGCGCTGAACCGTGAAGCGCGTCTCTACGGCGCGCTCCAGCAGCGCGATGGCGCGATGGTACTCTTGGGCGTCGATCGCGTGGTCGATCGCTTCTTCGCGCAAGCCCTGCTCTTCGAACCAGGCGCTGGCCCGACTGTGCAGCTCTCGTGGGTCGACGCCTTCGCTGCTGAGACGCGAACGCAGATACTGCTGAAAGAGATGGTGATACCGATACCACTCTCGGTTCGCGTCGAGGGGCACCAAGAACAGGTTGCGCGTTTCCAGTTGTTCAATCGTCTCCGCGCTGCGTTGGCGAACGAGTACCGCGTCGCACAGTGTGCCGGTGAAGGCTCGCAGTATCGACGTGCGCAGCATGAAGTCTCGGGTTTCCGCGTCTTGCAGGGCCAGGACCTCTTCCGCCAAATAGTCGAGCACGAAGCGGTGACTTCCGGAGAAGCCCTCGATGAAGCGCTGCACGTCTGGGCTGCCGCGCAACGAAAGTGCCGCCATGTGTAGTCCGACGACCCAACCCTCGGTGCGCCGTTGGAGTACCCCGCAAGCTTCGTCGTCCAAGCGCTCATCAGCGGTAACACGCAGCAGTTGAGCGGCCTCTTGTTGCGTGAAACGGAGATCCGCCGAGCGGATTTCGCACACACGCCCATTGGCCCGTAAACGCGACAATGGCCACGGCGGATCGGTGCGAGTGGTGACGACCAATCCGAGCTGCTGCGGGCAGTTGCGCAACAGGAACACCAACGAATCGTGGACGCGCTCGCTGTCGATCACGTGTAGGTCGTCCAGCACCAACACGACGCGCCCGTCGTAGTGGGCAAGTGCGTTGACGATGGTGGCGACCAGACCTCGCGGGTCGCGTCGGGAGACTTCGGGATCCTGCAGTGTGCCGAGCAGGTCAGGCAGCGCCCGAACCAAGGCTGCGCAGACGTACGCCCAGAATCGTGCCGGGTCGTTGTCCCCCTCATCGAGAGACACCCATGCGCCTCGAACCCCTTCTGCCATGAGCCATTCGGCGACCAGGCTGGTCTTCCCGAAGCCCGCACCGGCAGAGACCAGTATGAGTGGGGCGGCGTTCGCGTCGACGAGCAAGTGTGCCAGCCGTTCCCGTCGCACCCACCCCGAACGCATGGGGGGAGCGAACAGCTTGGTGGTCATCAAGCCGCTTCCCTCGAGTGCTATCGACACGACGTCTGGTGCTACCAGCGCCGCGCGGGCTTAGCAACTGGCCGAAGTGCGTCAGCTCGTGCCCCCAAACGCTATGCAAAATGTTGCAGGTGCGTGCCCGGGGCCGGTGGCTGCGCTGCGCGTGCCCGCAATCCTTTCGGATGGCGCTCGGAAATCCGAACGCAGGGGCTCATTTCCATTCCTGCGTGTGGTGCGGCGCTACTCGGGCGCTCGCTAGCTTCTGCTCAGTAACGGAAATGAAACAGGAGCAAGCCGATGAAGCACAGTACAATTTGCCGCCATCCGTGGACCTGGAAGCTCAGGCTCTTGGCGGTACTCGCAGTGTTATCCTTTGCGGTCCCGAGCCACGCCCAGCTGACGGTCAACGACACCTATCTGCCGGCATCGAACATCAAGCTCGCCGACCCCCCGCCCGGAGAATCTGCGACGCTGGCCATGAACCTGCTCGACGTGCGCGCGGAGTTGCCTCTCTACGTCAAGCGCAACGAACGAGACAAGCCCGAAACACTGCTGCTCGTCGCGCCCAGCTTTCGTCATCACGCGCTGAGCCTCGAGCTGCCTCCGGGCGACGACGAGTACTTCCCGACGGCGCTCTACGCGGCGGGGCTCGAGCTGGCGCTGATGCAGGACATCTCCAGCAACTGGTATGGCGTTCTCTTCGGATCGGGAGCGCTGGCGAGCGACTTCGAGAACATCGACGCGAGGCACCTGCTGTTCGAAGGCGGAGGGTTCTTCGTCTATCGCCTGACGGAGGACTTCCACGTGGGGCTCGGTCCGGTCTTCACCTACGCGTTCGGCCACCCTCTGCTGATCCCCGCGCCCTTCGTTCGCTACGAAGGTGCGGGCAAGTGGCAGTTCAAGATGCAGTTTCCGAGGTTTGCAAAACTCACGTACGCTGCCTCGGACCGCTTCGAGTTCGGTGTCATTGCTCGTTCGCTGTACAACAACTACCTGCTCGGTAATGACGCCGCCGAGACCGCCGGTGGTGACAGCCCCGTCATCGTCTTCTCGGATCTCACCTTGGGCCTCGAAGCTGGGGTGCGGATCGTTGGTCCTGCGTGGTTGACGGCTGGTGGTGGGTTCACTGCGAGTCGTCAATTCACGGTCGAGGACGAGAATCAGAACGAGCTGTTCAATCGCGACATGGAGAACACACCCTTCGCGACCCTGGGCCTCGAAGTTCGCCTCTGAGCTGAGCCACGCAGCACGCGCAGCGGAGTGAATCATGAAGAGCTGGAAGTCATCCGTCCACGGTGATGAGGAACGGGCGTTCATCCAATACCGAGTTGCCGGATTCAGCTCGAGTGTCGGGGGACTGTTCCTGGCTTTCGGCGCCTTCTTGCTGCTTCGGCGCTGGCTCGTCGGCGAAAGCGAGGTGCTCTCACAGGTGGTGTTGCTGTTGCTGGCAGCGAGCCTGACCTTTCTGTTGCCTTGGTTCTTTTGCCGCCGAGGTCATCGCAGCATCGTGACGATTCGTGGGCTGGAGATGGGCTCCCTGAGCGTCGGGTGCGCGCTGCTCTGCTGGATGAGCCTCAGCGTCTCGATCCATGAAGCGCCGGGCATGGTCCTGACCTCGGTCATGGCCGTGGCGCTGACGGCGCGTGCGGTGTTCGTGCCGAGTTCATTTTGGCGTAGCTTGGTGCTAGCCTACGGCGCGGCGATTCCGATCGCGCTTGCCGTCTACTGGAACTTCCTGCACATCGACCGTGCGCGCTGGGCGAGCGTGTTCCCGGACATCATGTCCCAGACTCCCACGGCCCTCGCCCTGAGCAACGCGAGCGTCACGGTGGTTTGGTGGTTGGTGCCAGCGACATTGACGGCTCTGGCGTCCAAGGTCATCTACGGGCTGCGTCGACAAGTTCGCAGAGCGAAGCAGCTCGGTCAGTACCGCTTGGTCAGAAAGCTCGGGGAGGGCGGCATGGGGCGAGTTTACGAGGCCCGCCATCGTCTGCTGCGTCGACCCACCGCCATCAAGCTGATCGATCCGAGCGCGCAACAAGACGAGCAACTGCGTCGCTTCGAGCGGGAAGTCCAGCTGACCGCGTCACTCGTGCATCCGAACGTCGTGGCCGTGTTCGACTACGGTCACACTCAGGATGGGGTCTTCTACTATGCGATGGAGCTCGTCGAAGGTGCGACCTTGGCAGAGCTCGTTGCCGCCAGCGGTCCGCAAGAGCCCTCGCGCGTCGTGCACCTGCTGCACCAAGCGGCCAGTGCTCTGGTGGAGGCACACGCTGCCGGTCTGGTTCATCGGGACATCAAACCAGCCAACCTGATGGTTCACTCAGCCAGTGGGGTACGTGACATCCTCAAGGTGCTCGACTTCGGCCTCGTCAAGCACGTTGCTGGTACCGACGGGGACCTTTCGCGCTCCAACCTGATCAGCGGCACTCCGAACTACTTGTCGCCGGAGGCGATCAGCGAGCCGGGGGCGGTCGGTCCGGCGAGTGACATCTATGCGCTCGGGTGTGTCGCGTACTTTCTCCTCACCGGTACCGAAGTCTTCGAAGGCGACACGGTGCTCCGCATCTGCGCCGATCACTTGCATCAAGCCCCCATGCCGCCGTCACGACGATTGGGGCGCCAACTGCCAGCACCACTCGAGGAGCTCGTCCTTCGGTGTCTGGAGAAGGACCCCGCCGACCGCCCGCAGAGCATGGCGGCGCTGTGCGTAGCTTTCGAAGAACTGCCGATCACCCGCTGGACCGAAGCGGACAAGATCACGTGGTGGGACCGCCACGGCGAGGGGATCGCGAAGCGGCGTTCTCGCAGCAAGGCTGAAGGACCTTTGACGATCGAGCTGGCTCGCACTGCGACCGGCGAAGACATGCCCCCTGCAACTTCCGAATAGACGAGAGGATCCCATGAACACATCACGCGCTGCCATCGCGCGCCGGTGGAACTGGCAATTGCTTCTACTCGCTTTGATGCCGTCTCTGCTGCTCCTGCCGTCGTCGCCTGCGATGGCACTTGCAGAATCGAGCCAAGACCAAGCAACGGCTTTCGTCGACGTCGACGTGGTTCCGTTGGATGGCGACCGCCTCCTGGAGCATCAGACGGTCATCGTGCGCGGAGAAGTCATCGAACGCATCGGGGACGTCGCCACGACACCGACCCCTGCGAACGCTCGAGTCATCGAAGGCAAGGGTCTCACGCTGATGCCGGGGTTAGCCGACATGCACACGCACCTGGCTTCGCAGGTCGCGCCTTTCGAGGGGCCTGGACAGCTGCTGCTGTACTTGACCGAAGGGGTGACGACCATCCGCGCGCTCAGCGGGCTGCCTGAACACACCCACTGGCGGGATCAGGTTGCCCGAGGCGAACTCGTCGGGCCATCGATTCTGCTGTCCGGTCCCAACATCGTGGGGATGCCGGACTTTGCTGCGCCCATGCGTTACCTTTTCATGGGTAAGGTGGCTGCATTGGGGCTGGCCGTCGCCTGGGTGGTGTGGCTGGTCGCGTGGGCGCTGTTGCGTCGCCGCGGTACGCATCTGTCCAAGCTGCGTACCTTGGTACCAGCGTTGCTGGGTGGAGCTCTGCTCGGCGCGCTGAGTGTGGCTGTGGATGTCGTCTCCTTTCGTGCAGAGCTCCAACGAACTTATCCCGGCGTGACGGTCGTCGAGACCGTCGAGGAAGGACGCGCCGAGGTACGGCGGCAGAAGGCTGCAGGTTTCGACCTCGTCAAGCCCTACGACTATTCGGAACCGGAGGTGTACGCGGCGATTGTCGATGAAGCTGACAAGAACGGCATGTACTCGGTGGGTCACTTGCCTGCTCACGTGACTCCGCGTGAGGCATTTGCGGCTGGGCTCGACGAGATCGCCCACGTCGACGAGCTCATGGAGACGCACATGAGCGGTGAAGCATCTCCGAACTCCGGTTTCACGGAGGTGACGTTCGACTACGCCACCATCCCGGAGACCGCCAAAGCGGTGAAGGAGCACGACGCCATGGTCGTGTCAAACTTGGTGGCAGATGAGACCGCCTACCGTTTGCTCGAAGACGTCGCTGGTCAACTGAGCCTGCCCCGCTACCGAGTGGTGAAGCCGTCTACGCTGGAATCATGGAAGACGGAGGGGCGTGCCGTTGCTTGGCAAGGTCAACAGGAATGGCGCCGAAACACCTTGCAGCCGTTCCTGAAGGCAATGGTCAAGGCGCTGCACGAAGCTGGTGTACGATTGTTGGTCGGCACGGACGTGAGCGTGGAGGGTATTGTGCCCAGTCACTTGCACCGCGATCTCGAGCTGCTCGTCGACGCTGGTTTGACGCCCTATCAAGCTCTCGAAGCGGGCACGAAGAACGCGGCGCTCAGTGTGGCGCGAGCAGGAGGCGATGGAAACTTCGGCGCCGTTCAAGTCGGGAAGTTGGCGGACCTGATCTTGGTTGAGGGCAATCCTCTGAAGGACGTGTCCGTCACTCGGCGTCGCGCCGGGGTGATGAAGCGGGGGCGCTGGTACCCGCAAGAAGAACTCGACGGGCTCGTTGCAGCGTATGTCGCGAAGCTCGCCGGATTGTGAAGGAGTAATCATGATGTTTCGGTATAGTCTGGCTTGGCTGTTCTTCGTCCTGGTGAGCAGCGCACTCCCGGTGCGGGCAGGGGAGGAGGTCGTGGCCTTCGTCGACGTCGATGTGGTACCGATGGACCAGGATGGGGTCATCGAGAGACAAACCGTCCTCGTCCGCGGACAGCACATCGAGGCCATCGGTCCCGTCGATCAAATCGTGATCCCGCAGGGCGCACGGCGCATTGCGGCTAGGGGTAAAACGCTGCTGCCAGGGCTCATCGACATGCATCAACACATTGGTAACAATGCTGACGCGCTGACCCTGTACATCGCCAACGGCGTGACCAGCGTCCGGGAGTTCAATGCGACGCCGTACACGCTCGAGCTGAAGAAAGAAGTCGAATCAGGTGAGCGCCTGGGGCCCGAGATTGCGCAAGCGGGCGGGATGATGGTCGGGTTACCCCCTCCCTACCGCTGGATGGTGTACACCTACCAGTTTTCAGTCGTGCTCATCGGCGGGTTACTCCTGGTCGGCATCGCCTTCGCCAGTGTTCGCCTGAATACCAAACTGCCGTGGGGACGCTCAATACGCGGCAAGTTCTGGCCACTCGTCGCAACCGTATCGGTGCTTGCTGGTGTCAACACGTTCTTGGGAGTGGTCCCGGCGGGGCCCGTGGTCGAACTATTGGCACCGGACAAGCTGGCCCTGTCTCCTGCCAGCGCCCAACGGCTGGTGAGAAAGCACAAAGCCGATGGCTACGACTTCATCAAGGTGCAGTGGTTTTTGGAGCGAGAGGTCTTCGACGCCATGATGCAGACAGCACGGGAGGAAGGGTTGGGCGTTGCCGGGCACGTGCCCGCCGACGTCGGTCCGCGGCACTTCATTGCTGCTGGCGCCGATCCGGAGCACAACTACCAGCTGCTGGCGTTGGTCGCCAAAGACTACGTGCGCCAAGCGGGTGCAAATCCCATCGACAAGTTCGACCTGAGTCAAGCGGATGCCATGATCCCCGGACTCGTCGAGTTGATGAAGGGGGCGAAGGTCAACTACGAACCAACGCTCGTCACCTATGAGAGCATCAGCGCGTTATTCGATAACATCGACGACATGGCGGCTACTCCGCTGCTGCAGCGACCCGAGTATCGTCTGGTACCGCCGGAGCACCTCGCACACTGGACCGATCCGCACAACGAAGAGTTCGAACTCGTGATGAAGGCGCGCGGCGCGTCGCACATCAGCGAGATCATCCCGAGCTCCGAGCGGCGTGCCGAGGTGATGATGGTGAGTAAACGCATCGTCAAGGCGCTCTACGACGCGGGCGTGCCCATCATCGCCGGCAGTGATTCGACTGACCCTGGGGTCGTCTGGGGGTTCTCTTTGCACCGTGAACTAGAGCTGCTGGTAGAGGCGGGGCTGAGTCCGTACCAGGCTCTGACGGCAGCGACGAGCGTCGCGGCTCGAGTGCTGGGCAGAGCGGACGACCTAGGTACGGTTGCGGTGGGCAAGCGCGCCGACCTGGTGTTGCTCGACGATAACCCCCTGCAGGATATCTCCCGTACACGGGGCATCGGAGGTGTGATGACCCGCGGCCGCTGGCTCCCGCGGCAGGAACTCGACCAAATGCTCGGTGCGATCGAAGCCAAGTACCACGGTGCGAAGCGTGAGTGAGCGCAGTTGTGCTGGCGTTGTTGCCGCGGCTGCTCGGGGCCAGGCCTGCTTGCACTCGCGATGATGGCGCAGCGCCTGCGTCCGCTACTCCCACTCGCAACTGACGAAGGGATCGAGCAGCGCGCCGATGAACTCCTCACTCACCGCCTGAGTCTCAATCTGATCATAGAGGTAGATTTGATGAGTCTCTGACTCCGGATATATCATCTCGTCGAGCTCCGTATCGTAGTACGGCGCGTCGATCTTTTTCGCCTTGGCCAACTCCGGATGGACGAGCAGCACCGCCAAGTTCGCCTCGTCGAGCGAGCGTA
>JBNKZR010000064.1:0-23352 GCA_050301735.1 Polyangiaceae bacterium
GTGCGTTCGGAGCGCATGGGTTGGTTGCCCTCGTCACCGCAGCTGCAGACGAACCCGCTGGAGCTCGGGCGCGAGCTCGAGCAAGCGGGCAAGAGCGACGCCGTGGCGCGGGTCGTTGCCGAGCGGCTGTCGACCGGTGCACTCGAGCTCTCGTGTGAAGACCCGGACGAGCCCCGTAACTTCCCTCGCAATCTCTTCGTTTGGCGCTCCAATCTGTTGGGCTCGAGCTCGAAGGGGCACGAGTACTTTCTCAAGCACCTGGTAGGCGCCAGACACGGGGTTCTGGGTGAAGATCTCAAGGTGCGCGGTGAACAGCTGCCGGAGGAGGTCGAGTTCCGCGACCAGGCACCAGAGGGCAAGCTGGACTTGCTCGTGACCATCGACTTTCGCATGTCGAGCACGTGCATGTACTCGGACATCGTGCTGCCCACGGCGACTTGGTACGAAAAGGACGACTTGAGCACGACGGACATGCATCCGTTCATTCACCCACTGACGGGTGCCGTCGATCCGCTCTGGGAGTGCAAGAGTGATTGGGACATCTTCAAGGGCCTGGCCGAGAGCTTCTCCAAGCTCTGCCCAGGTCATCTCGGGGTCGAGCACGACGTCGTGCTGCAGCCACTGATGCACGACAGCGATGCCGAGATGGGCCAAGCCCTCGGTGTCAGCGACTGGAAGCGGGAGGGCAAAGTGCCCGTCCCCGGTCGCACCATGCCGAAGGTGGTATCCGTCGTGCGTGACTATCCCAAGACCTACCAGCGCTTCACCAGTCTGGGCCCGCTGCTGGAGAAGCACGGCAATGCCACCAAGGGCCTGGCCTGGGATGGTGCCGAGGAGATCGCCGAGTTGATCCGCACCAATGGTCCGGCAGCCAGCACCGACGACGGCGCGAGCGCTCGGATCGAGACTCCGCTTCAGGCATGCGAAACGATCCTGACGCTGTCTCCAGAGACGAACGGCAAAGTTGCCGTCAAGGCGTGGGAAGCATTGGAACGGAAGACTGGGCGCCAGCACCGTCATCTCGCCGAAGGGCGACGCGCAGATCGCATCCGTTTCGAGGACGTCGTGGCGCAGCCACGAAAGGTCATCTCGTCGCCGACTTGGAGCGGTCTCGAAAGCGAAGAGGTGAGCTACACGGGCAGCTACGTCAACGTGCATGAGAACGTGCCGTGGCGTACCCTCACTGGCCGTCAGCAGCTGTTCCAAGATCACGAGTGGATGCGCGCCTATGGCGAGCAGTTCCCGACTTACAAGCCACCCATCGATACCAAGTCGATCGGCGGTCTGTTGCAGAGCAAAGCCAACGGTAACCCGCAGCTCGTGCTCAACTTCCTCACGCCCCACCAGAAGTGGGGCATCCACTCGTCGTTCACGGACACACAGATGATGCTGACGCTCTCCCGTGGCGGTCCCAACGTGTGGATCAGTGAAGATGATGCCCGCCGCCTGGGCATCGAGGACAACGATTGGATCGAAGCCTACAACGCCAATGGTGCCCTCGTGGCGCGAGCTGTCGTCAGTCAACGCATCAAGTCGGGGTGCGCCTTCATGTACCATTCGCAGGACAAGACCGTGAACTCTCCAGCGACGGAGTCCACCCGCACACGGGGGATTCACAACTCGATATCGCGTATCGTCGTCAAGCCCACACACATGATCGGCGGCTACGCCCACCAGAGCTACGGCTTCAACTACTACGGGACAGTGGGCGCCAATCGCGACGACTTCGTCGTGATTCGTAAAGTGCGCCGCTTGGATTGGATGGATGGAAGTGAGGCCCGTACGCTCGACGCTGCGCGCGCTGTTTCGGAGGTGACGCCATGAAGGTTCGTGCCCAAATCATGATGGTCCTGAACCTGGACAAGTGCATCGGTTGCCACACGTGTTCGGTGACGTGCAAGAACGTTTGGACGAACCGAGAGGGGGTCGAGTACACGTGGTTCAACAACGTCGAAACCAAGCCGGGCATCGGTTACCCCAAGGATTGGGAGAACCAGCGGCGCTGGCGCGGAGGCTGGTTGCGAGATGGCAAGGGCCAGATTTCACCGCGTATCGGTGGCCGCTTTCGAGTCTTGAGCAAACTCTTCGCCAATCCGGAGATGCCGGACATCGACGACTACTACGAACCGTTCACCTACGACTACGGGCATCTGCAACGCGCCGGTGACTCGGAAGTCGTGCCACAAGCGGCGCCCGTATCGCTTCTGACCAAGAAGCGCATGGACGGCATCGAATGGGGGCCCAACTGGGAGGATGACCTCGGCGGTGAGTTCGCAAAGCGCTCTCGCGACGTGAACTTTCAGGACATCGAGAAGGAAGTGTACGGCGAGTTCGAAAAGAGCTTCATGATGTATTTGCCCCGCTTGTGCGAGCATTGCCTCAACCCGACGTGCGTGGCGGCTTGCCCCTCGGGTTCGATCTACAAGCGCGAGGAAGATGGCGTCGTGCTGATCGATCAGGACAAGTGCCGTGGCTGGCGAATGTGCATCAGCGGCTGTCCGTACAAGAAGATCTACTACAATTGGAAGACCGGCAAGTCCGAGAAGTGTATCCTGTGTTACCCCCGGCTGGAGACGGGCAAGCCGACGATCTGTTCAGAGACGTGCGTCGGACGCATTCGCTATCTGGGCGTGTTGCTCTACGATGCGGACAAGATCAAAGAGGCAGCCTCCGCCGAGGACGAGAAGGCGCTCTACGGCGGTCAGTTGGACTTGATCCTCGATCCGAACGATCCCGCGGTGATCGAGCAAGCGCGCGCGGACGGAGTGCACGACAAGTGGCTCGAGGCGGCGCAGAACTCCCCAGTCTACAAGCTAGTCAAGCAGTGGAAGCTCGCGTTCCCCCTGCATCCCGAGTTCCGCACGTTGCCCATGGTCTGGTACGTGCCGCCGCTCAGCCCGATCCAAAACGCTGCTGAAAAGTATGGCGTCGGCTTCTCTGGGCAAATCCCGGACTTGAAGCGCTTGCAGATCCCCATCAAGTACCTCGCCAACATGCTGACGGCGGGCGACGAAGAACCGGTCGCCTTGGCGCTCAAGCGCATGTTCGCGATGCGCGTCTTCATGAGGGATCGCAACGTCGAGGGGCGTCTCAACGAAGCCGTGCTCGCCGAAGCGGATCTGACCGTCGAAGAAGTGGAAGAGATGTACCGCTACCTCGCGATCGCGAACATCGAAGACCGCTACGTCATCCCGACCTCGCACCGGGAGCTCGCTGAAGACGTCGCCGGGCTGCAGGGGGCGTGCGGCATCAGCTTCGGCAATGGTTGCAGTGATGGGCCGCGGCCGAGCAACGGTCTCTTTTCTCTCAGTGGGTGAGTGATGGACAGCGCGACGTACAGATTCCGTGCTCTGGCCCTGCTGCTCTCGTATCCGGAGCCTCACTGGCTCTCGGAGCTCGGGGCCGTCCTGCAGCCGCTTCACGCCATCGCGAAGGGGCGCGCGGGTGAGTTGCGAGAGCTCCAGCGCTTCTTGGAAACGCACAGCGTCGAGGAGGTACAGGAGTACTACGTCAGTCTCTTCGACCGCACTCGCTCGCTTTCACTGCACCTGATGGAGCATTCCCATGGCGACGCCCGAGAGCGCGGAGCGGCGATGGCGCGTCTCGTCGACGTGTATCGAGCCGAAGGCTGGGCCTTGGCGACTCGGGAACTGCCCGACTACTTGCCCGCTTTCTTGGAGTTCTTGGCTCTGGTCGACGTCACACGTCGAGGGGAATTGCTGGCGGAGGCACGGGAGGTGATCGCCCAGCTCAGCGCTCGCTTGCGCGAAAAGCACAGCCCCTACGCGGTGGTCCTGTCATTGATTGAGCACGAAAGCGCGGGCAGCACGTGGGCGCTCCACAGCAAGCCCGAATCGCTCGGAGAGCAGGTGGTATCAGGTGAACGAGTGGCCCCTGATGGCTCTTGGCTGGGTGCCATGGGTGGCGCGGACCTGAAGGCGCTGGACGCCGAGTGGGAGGAACAACCGGTGAGCTTCTCCCCCGGGGCTGCCCACGACAGTGTTGCAGGCTTCGTGCCTTTGGGGCGTATCGCTCGGGGCCCAGCTGCGAAGGACCAACTGACATGAGTACCGTCGATCAAATCCTATTTGGCTATTACCCCTACGTTTGCATGACGGTGTTCGTGCTGGGGCTCGCCTATCGCTTCGAACGTGAGCAGTACACTTGGCAGGCGAGTTCGAGCCAGATGCTGCGCACGAAGCGCGGCTTCAACCTGGCAAGCAATCTGTTTCACCTGGGCGTGTTGGGGTTGCTGGGGGGACACGTCGCCGGCTTGCTGGTTCCGCCTCAGGTCTACCACTTGTTGGGCGTGACTGATGCGATGCACCAAGGCATGGAGTTGGTGATGGGGAGTCTGACCGGCGCCGCCACTCTCGTCGGTCTGTCGATGTTGTTGGTAAGGCGCGTCTCCGACCCGCGCATTCGAAGTACGGGCAACGCTGCAGACGTCGTGATCGCCCTCTTGTTGTGGATCACGCTGGTGGTCGGGTTGGCGACGCTACCGTTTTCCTACGAGACGCGAGACAGCGGCGAGTACTTGCATGCCTTGAGCGGTTGGGCGCAGAGCATCGTCACGCTCGGCTCGCACTCGGTGGCGCACCTGGCCGGGGTTCCGTGGACGTTCAAGTTTCACATTCTCTGTGGGCTCACCGTATTTCTGGTGTTTCCGTTCACCCGTTTGGTGCACGTTTGCAGCGCTCCACTCGGGTACTTGGTGCGGCGCCACACTCAAATCGTGCGGGCGCGGCAAGGAGGTTGAAAATGCAGGTCTCGGTTGCAGGGAGTGCCATTCCCCAAGAGCAGATATTTCGAGAGGCGCAGTACCATCCCGCCAGCCATTGGGAAGCGGCCTGCCATGAGGCAACCCGCGCCCTCGTCATCCGGCGACTGCTGCTGCTGGAAGCAGAGGAGCAAGGCATCGCCCAGCTGACGGAAAAATCGGATGAGCGCCAGGTTCAAGACGCGTTGGACGGCGTACTGCAGCAGGCGATTGAGGTTCCGGAGGTTACCGAGGAGGAGTGTTTGGCTTTCTATGCCGCCAACCGAGAGCGCTTCGTGGGGGAAGAGCTGTACGAGGCATCTCACATCTTGCTGGGCTGCTCGAGCGATCCTGAGGAACGCCACGCCACGCGCTCTCGGGCTCGGCAGCTACTGGAAGTCCTGCGAGCGGATCCGGGCCGCTTCGAACGCACGGCCAGGGAAGTGTCTGCGTGTCCCAGCGCGGGTTCGGGTGGGCGGCTCGGTCAGCTTTCCCCCGGCGAGAGCCTGCCGGAATTCGAGCGCGTGTTGCAGGAGCTGCAGCCCGGCGAACTGTGTTCGTCCCCGGTCGAGACGCAGCACGGTTTTCATCTGGTGCGTCTCGACGACCGTAGCGTAGGTCGAGCGCTGCCCTACGTGAGCGTCGAAAGCAAGATCCGGATCTACCTTCGAGAACGCGGGTTTAGAGGCAGGCTGCAGGCATACATTCAAGACTTGGCTGAACGTCGAGGGGTGCGGGGTTTCGACCTCAACGCGACTGCACCCGCAGCCAAACCTCCAGACATTCCCGCACGATATGCGTCCGCGCCCGAAGTCCGGGTCGCCTCGATGCAGACGCACGGTAGGCGTCACTTGCCGCTCGTTACTGCGTAGAACTTCGGTACAAAGTACACTTCCCCTCTTGCCGGGCTGACGAGCACGCACGATGCTATCGGTTCAAGGGAGGCTGGGTGACGACGAGCTCGCGCAATCATGGCTCAATCGACGGCGATGTCGTCGCGACGCAGCAGCTCGTCGAAGACAACCGCCGATTGCGCGAGCGACTCGAACTCGCAGAAAGAGCGGAACAAGAACTTGCCGATAGCCAGTCGCACTATCGTTCCGTGGTCGAAGCGATGGCGGAAGGCATCGTTCTGCAAGATCAGCACGGCAGCATCCTCGCGTGCAATGTTGCGGCTGAACGCATCCTGGGACTGACGCAAGACCAGATGATGGGACGCTCTTCGCTCGATCCTCGTTGGCGTGCCGTGCGAGAGGATGGCAGTGAGTATCCAGGCTCGGAGCATCCATCGATGGTGAGTCTGCGCACGGGCAAACCGGTGCGTGGCGCGGTGATGGGAGTTCACAAGCCGAGCGGAGAGCTGACGTGGATATCCATCAACAGCGAGCCGATGGACCTCTCCGGTGGGCGTCGGGCGGTGGTGGCGTCGTTCACCGACATCACCCAGCATCGCGCCGCACAGGGCGATCTGGAGCGTAGCCAGCAGCGTCTGCGGGTCGCATTGCGGGCTGCCAAGGTTGGGATCTGGGAGTGGGACTTGGCCTCAGACGAGCTTCATTGGACGGAGGAGGTCTACGACCTATTCGAATTGCCTCGCGGCGGACGCGTCACTTTCCAGGCCTACATGGAGGGCATTGACGAGCGGGATCGCGACAGCGTACAGCACACCGTTCAGGCAGCGCTGCGAGGGGAAAACGACGGTGCCTTCAGCATCGAGCACCGAGTCGCCGGCAGCCAGCCAGAGCCGCGCTGGGTGCGCGGTATGGGAGAAGTCGTGAGAGACCGTGGCGGCCAGCCTGTCCGGATGTGTGGCGCCGTCACGGACGTGACGGAGGAACGACAGTTGCAGCGTCGCGCTTTGCAGAGTCAGCGCATGGAGAGTATCGGCAGGCTTGCGGGCGGAATTGCCCACGACTTCAACAACTTGCTGACCGCAATGCTGGGCGCCGTCGCCGAGGGCAGAGCGCTCGCACAGGGGAACGGCGACATCGAAGGCGCCTTGGGTACCATCGATTCGGCCGCAAGCCATGCCGCGCAGCTGACCAAACAACTGCTGGCGTTCGCCCGCAGGCAGGTGCTGGCCTTGGAACCATGCGATCTCGATGCGCTCCTTCTTGATACACGGGAGTTGCTGCGACACTTACTTAACGAGGACATCGAGTTGAGTGTGCACACCGGGGCTCAGCCCTGGCGTGCTCGACTGGATCCAACGCAGATGCAGCAGGTCGTGGTCAACCTCGCGGCAAACGCGCGAGACGCCATGCCGAAAGGGGGGCGTCTGGAAATTTCCGTCTGCCGGCTGCCCACTGGAGACCGCCGCGTCCCAGCTGCCTGCGGAGAGGGAGACTGGCTGCGCGTCCAGGTTCGGGATGAGGGCGAGGGAATGTCGCCTGAAGTCCTAGACCGCGTTTTCGAGCCTTTTTTCACAACCAAGGAGAGCGGTACTGGGCTCGGGCTCGCAACGTGTTATGGAATCATCGAGCAATGTGGGGGGCGCATCGAGTGCTCCTCCACCGTTGGAGAGGGCACCACCTTCTCCATCTTCTTGCCGCGCTACGAAGGCGCGCCTCGAGAGGAGCCCCCACCCGTGTCGTCATCAAACGAAGGTCGAGCTGCAACGGTACTGGTCGTCGAGGATCAGGCGCCGGTACTGAAAGTCGTCGAGCGCTCTCTGACTCGCTCTGGCTTCGAGGTACTGGCGGCTGCCGATCCAGAGGAAGGCCTGAGGTTACTCCAGGAGCACGGGGGCAAGGTCGACCTGCTCCTCACCGATGTAGTGATGCCGCAGATGAGTGGACCTGAGCTGGCGATGAAGGCTCGCAGTACTGCACCCGACTTGAAGGTCATGTTCATGTCGGGCTACTCCGGCGAGAGCGTGTCCGAAGACGTGGGTGAACTGACCAACGCCGCGGTGGTCGAAAAGCCTTTCCGCCCGGCGGAACTGGTCAGTCGCATTCGACAGCTCCTGGATGGCGGCTGAGTACGACGGAAGCACGGCCTGAGGCGGCGCATCATCGCTCGACTGGGAATCGCCGTGGTGAGCCCAGTCCGATGCGACGCATCATTGCTCGATCCCTGGAGCCGAGTGAGCTGACGGGTAGCGGGAGGTGCCGCCTCCGTGCACCCTCGCTAAGGGTTCACTGTTGCAGCCCCTGAAGACGAGAGCCCCGAGCGCTCCATCAGTGCGTTCAACGACGGTTCCCTGCCCATGAAGGCCTGATAGAGCGCCATCGGGTCGTCGCTGTCGCCACGCTCCAGCAGCTTGCGACGGAACTCGTTGCCCACTTCGGAGCTGAACACGCCCTTTTCTTGGAAGCGGGTGAACGCATCGGCGTCCAACACCTCGGCCCACTTGTACGAGTAATAGCCCGCGGCGTAGCCAACGGCGCTGGAGAACAGGTGGGAGAAACTGGCCAACATTGCGTAGTCGTTGGGATACGGGGTCGGTGCGTAGCGCTGCATGACCTTGCGCCCGTACTCGAGGACGTTTTCTTGGCCGTCGTAGTCGACGTGCAACGCCAAGTCGACGGCTGCAAACCCGAGCTGTCGCATCTGACCGCTGGCAGCGCGATACGTTCTGGCACGCAGCATCTTGTCGAAGAGCTCGTCGGGTATGGGTTCGTTCGTTTCGTAGTGGTGGGCGAAGGTGTTCAGTGCGCTGCGCTCCCAGCACCAGTTCTCCATGATTTGCGATGGGAGCTCCACGAAATCCCACGCCACGTTGGTCCCGGCCAGAGCGCGCACTTCCACGCGACTCAGGCAGTGGTGGAGCAAGTGGCCGAACTCGTGAAAGAGCGTCGTGACTTCGTTGTGGGTCAAGAGCGCCGGCTTGTCTTTCACCGGGGGCGTGACGTTGGCGCAGATGAGCCCCAGGTGGGGTGAGAGCTTGCCCCCCTCGAGGGTGCCGGTGATGAAGGAGTTCGCCCAAGCGCCACCGCGCTTCTCGTCCCTAGGGAAGAGATCCGCGTAGAAGCTGGCCAAGTGCTCGCCGTTCTCGTCGATGATGTCGTACGCGCGAGCGCTCTCGTGCCACGTGGGCAGCTCTGGATTTTCGACGATCGATACCCCGTACAAGCGTCGCGCCGTCTCGAACAGGCCATTGATCACTTTCTGCACGGAGAAGTACGGACGCAACGCTTCTTCGTCGAAGTCGTAGAGTGCTCGTCTCAGCTTCTCGGAGTAGTAGCCGACGTCCCAAGGTTGCATCGGGGACGTGTCGCCCGTTGACTCTTTGCGGAAGCGCGTCAGCTCCTCCGTTTCTCGTTGGAAGTAGGGTTCCGTGCGATCGGTGAGGTCATGCACGAACTCGCGAGCCGTCTTCGTTTGGCGTGCCATGCGATCCTCGAGCACGAGCGCGGCGAATTCCGGGTAGCCGAGTAGCCGGGCTTGCTCACCACGCAGCTCCAGGATGCGTTCGATGAGTGGCTCGTTGTTTCGCTCGCCTTTGGACGCCCGTGTGTTGTACGCGCGCCAGACCTTCTCGCGAATCGCACGGTCATCGAGGTAAGTGAGGACTGGGATCAGACTCGGCGCTTGAAGCGTGAAACGGTAGCCCTCTTTGCCCTTGGATTCCGCGTCGTGGCGAGCAGCCTCGATGGCGGACTGAGGCAAACCCGCCAGGCGTTCCACGTCCTTGACGATCAGTTCGAAGGCGGCCGTGTCGTCCAGAACGTTCTGGCTGAAGGTCGAGGTCAGCTTGGCCAGCTCGCGACTGATCGCCTCCAGACGGGTCTTGTCCGTCTCGTTCAGCTCTGCGCCGTGTCGCTTGAAGTCGTCGAGGGTCTTTTTCAGAAAGCGCTTGCGTGCGCCGGTCAGTGCCTTGGCATCCTCAGTTGCCGCATAGTCCTTCAGCGCTTGGTAGAGGCCGGCCCGCAGCGGGATCCCAGCGTAGAAGGCGCTCACTTCAGGCCGCACCGAGTTGTACGCGACGCGCAGCTCCGGCGTGTTGGCGACGGATTCGAGATGCCCCACCGCCGTCATCGCCACTTCGAGCTTTTCCGTGGCGTGGTCGAGAGCGCGCAGTGTGTTTTGGTAGGATCGAGGGGCCTGGCAGTCCTCGATCGAGCGCAGATTCTCGTCGGCTTCCTGCAGGAGCTGGTGGATGGCGGGAGGGACGTTCGATGGTTCGATACGGTCAAACGGAACGTGGAACTGGAGATCGAGGAGGGGGTTTTCGGTCACGGGTGCTCCGGGTTCAGAACGACAGCTCGAGGCTCAACCCTGCGCCCAAAGCGCTCGTGAACTTGGGAAATGGTCCAACGCGGGCGAGCTCCCCAGTATCTTGGCGCACGCTCTGGCTAGTGCCAGCCCCTGAATCGAAGAGATCGCCGCTTTGGCTTCCCGCCAAGCTGAAACTGGCATCGGCAGTCAGGCCGAGTCGGCCTTCGAGCAAGTCGTATCTGGCTCCGACACCGAGTGGGAACTCCACCACCACACCGCTGCGGCGCGAGACGATGAGATGGGACGGGTCGTCGAGTTCGAATGCCTCGACGGCGGGGCGGAACCAGGCTGCCCCGAGGCGTCCAAACAGCGTGAGACGTGGGGCGAGCACGTGGCTGGGCTGCAGCTCGACGGAGATGCGGGGGCCGGCGATGCTCGGATCTTCTTCCGCAACTCCTGGTTGCCTCAACGCGCCGTCTCGGACTTCTCCCTGGAGGTAGTCCATGCCTCCGGCCGTGTGCAGGCCCAGCCAAGGCAGAAGCACGACGGTCGCGTGCACTCTCCAACCTAGACTGGGCCCATAGTCCACGCGCGAGTTGGCGCTGCCCCACTGACGGACGACGGCGCCCGCCCCGACCGCGACGGAAGTGGGATGGGTGAGCTCCGAGTCGACGGGCGTCGCGCTAGCGGAGTGCGCGGACGCCATCGACGTTGCGAAGAGCAAGGCGCTCGTGGCCGCTCGCGCTTGCTGGCCGCAGAAGTTCATGCCCGCGGTGTTGCCCCAAGTCGTTCCACGGCCTGGATCACCTTGGCGTGCTGTTTGTCGACTTGCTTGTCGGTCAGGGTCTTTGCCTCGTCGGGATCGGTTGCAGCTTTCGGGTCTCGATAGATGAGGCGAAACGCCAGCGAGCGGTGCCCTTCGGCCATGTGCTTGCCTTCGAACAGATCGAACAAGGTGACCGATTCACACAGTTCGCCCGCGCTCGTGGCGATGGCGTCTCGAATTGCTCCGGCACTGATTTCTGGGCCGACGTCGACCGCGATGTCCCGGGTGACGGCTGGTAGCTTGGGGATCGGGCGGTACTTCGGGGCCGTTCGCCTGAGGGCTTCCAGGGCCACGAGATCGAGCTCGATGATCTGCAGTGTGGCACCGAGCGAAAGCTCCTCCAAGACGTCCGGGTGCAACGAGCCGAAGCTGCCGACGAGTTGACCCTTCAGCCACACCTGCGCTGCCCCCCTGGGATGGAGATGTTTCAGCGTCGATTCGTTGCCAGCCCAACGCACTTCAGCGCCATCTCCGCAGAAGTATGTCACCAGCTGAACGGCCAAACCTTTGGCATCGAAGACGTCCATGGGCTCGGGCTTCTGAAGATAGCTCGGACGACTGCCGGACAAGACGGCAGCGAAGCTCAAGCGCTCTTCTGGTAGCTGGTGAACGTCTTCTGGGGCACGTGGACGCGCCGCTTGGTTGGCCCCCTCGGCGATCGCCGTCACCGGAGCCAAAAAGCGTGAAGCAACGGAGAATAGCCGCACGTCGTTCTCACCGCGACGTCGCGCCCGTTTGACGGCCTCCAACAAGCCAGGCAGCAGGCTCGTCGTCATCACGCTGCGCTCCTGGCTCAAGGGATTCTTGAGGTGCACGGTCGGTTTCGGGGCGCCCAGAGCTTCGAGCTCTCGAGGGCTGACGAAACTGTAGCTGACCGCCTCCGAAAGGCCCACGGAACTCGCGTATTGCCGCACTTGGCGCTCGAACTTGCCGGCGGGGTTCGGGGCTTGAGGTGCGATGCGGGGCAGCAACGTGGGGATTTCGTCCAGGCCTCGAATCCGCGCGACCTCCTCGATCAGATCAGCCTCGAGCGCAACGTCGGGTCGCCAGGGACAGACACGCACCTGAGCAGCTTCATCGGAGCTCGAGAGAACCTCGAACCCCAAGCGCCTCAGGGTCTGGAGCGCCTGGGCAAAGTCGAACTCGACGCCCAGCAGCCGATGGAGCTGCGACTTGCGCAAGCGGACTTCGGGCTGCTCCGGCAAGGTGCCGTTGGCGAACAGCTGGCCTTCGACGGCTTTTCCACCAGCCAGCTCGCACAACAGCTGCGCCGCACGGGTCAACACGCGACCGAGTGCGGCGTGGTTGACTCCACGCTCGAAACGATAAGACGAATCGCTGTGCATGCCCAAACGCCGGGCGGTGCGGCGGATCCCCGTCGGCTCGAAGTAGGCGCATTCGAGCAAGACCGTTTCCGTGTCGTCCTTGATCTCGCTGTCTGCGCCGCCCATGATCCCGGCCAGAGCCGAGGGGTGTCGCTCGTCGGCGATCACGAGGTCACTGGTCAGTAGCTCGCGCTTCTCCCCGTCGAGAGTGGTCATTACCTCACCCTCTGTTGCTTGGCGGATCACGATCCGGTTCCCTTCGACTCGGGACAAATCGAAGGCGTGCATCGGATTACCGTATTCGAGCAGAAGCAGGTTGGTGATGTCGACGACGTTGGAGATCGGGCGGACGCCGAGGGCGAAGAGCCGCCAGCGGAGCCACTCCGGTGATGGGGCGACACGTACGGACTCCACGACGGCGGCGCCGTAGCTCGGGCAACGCTCGGGAGCGCGGTTGTCGACGCGGATCAGGCCATCGAGCTGCTTGTCGGAGCGGGTTTCGACCTTTGCTGGCTCTGGCGGCTGCCAGTCTAGGCCCAGGGTGGCGGCCAGGTCGCGGGCCACACCGATGTGCCCCAGAGCGTCCGGGCGATTGGGGGTGATGCCCAGTTCGAAAACCGTATCTCGCGCGAAGGGGAAGGCCGCGAGCAGTGGCGTGCCGGGGGCAAAGCGACCGGGTTCGAACGTGAGTATGCCCTCCGAATCCGTTCCCAGCCCAAGTTCGGTTTCGCTGCACAGCATGCCCTCGCTGACGATGCCACCGAGCTTTCTGGGTTCGAGCTTCAGTCCGACGGCAGGCAAGTAGGTTCCCAGAGGCGCCAGCACCACGAGTCCACCCGGGTCCGGCACATTGCTCGCGCCGCACACCACCTGTTGCATCGTGTCGCCCCGGTCGACTGTCACCAATCGCAGCTTGTCGCGGTTCGGGTGCGGCTCGATTTTCGTCACGGCGCAGATCCGGACATCCCCCAACCCCTCGCCAAACTCGAGCACTTCTTCGAGTTCGAGACCCACGCCCGTGAGTCGCTCCCCGACGCTCTGTGGCGGAACGTCGAGGCCAGGGACGAGCTCTTTCAGCCAATTGAACGACACTCTCATGGTGCCGCCTTCTTACAGGATCCTGCTCCCGCTCGTAACGGCAGGATGCGCATTGTCATGGCCGGCACCGGTGTTCCTTCGGAACTCGTGCCCCGGAAACGAGGCGCTCGAGCCGCCCCGGGATGGGGCAAGAGGCCCGAACTGGGCGACCCGTGTGGCACCTGCGGGTTGCGTCGCAGTGCCAACGCGCTTATTTAACGGGCGTGTGGGTGTTTTGGCCCTTTTCCCTCAACGGGGGAGCGAGACGGGCCGTACTGCGGGCAGTCGGATTGCTGATTCGACCTGCAGCGACGGCGCAAGCCCTCGGTCAGACCGCCCAGAGCCACCTGCATGGCCATTCGCCACAACATCCTCGTCCTCGATTCACCGCAGCCGGAGGTGCGCGCCGCGGAACAGATAGCGAGGGACCTTGGGCACGTCGTGTTCACTCATGCCTCGCCGGTTGGCGTCGGGGGCGTCCTGAGCCGCTTCGAGATCGACACCGTGATGCTCGGTTGGGCCCTTTCGACCAAGCAAGACGCCAAGCTGCAGGCCTTGTTGGAGAGCTGGGAGCGCACGCGCTCGCTGCGGGTGATCATCCTAGTCGAGAAGCGTCGCGCTGAGCTGGTCAGCCAGATGTCCGCCCATCCGGATGCCTCGGTCGTCACGTTCGAGGAGATCGCATCGAGGCTTCCCGTCCTGCTAGGTCAGACCTCGCGCGAGATGAACGTGGCGCCTTCTTCCTCGACGCCTCCTGCCGTTCAATTCGTGGATCGATTGCGCTCCAGGCTGCAAGCGGCGTCCAACGTGTGGGAGCAGATCGCCCAAGGCACGGCGGCCTACGGGGACATGAACTTCCCTTTGGCGGCGGCGCAGGGGCAGGCCGAGCTGCTCGCATTTCGGAAAGTGACGGAGCTGTTGCACGAGGTGGCGCAGGTCGTCACCAGCGGCAAGTCCGCCGGGGGACGACCCAGCCCCCAACAGTACGACGCCGTGACCGCGGCGCTGCGTTTTGCGATCCACGCAACCACGGCTCCGCCATACGATTCCGACCGCGACGCCTCGCCCTTGGTGCGACGCTTGCGGCGCAGTCGCGCCTGAGTTCGCGCCGGCGCGTTGTCGACTCACTCGGGCGTCGCTGAACGGCGCAAACAAGCGAGCGGCCAGTCCACGACAGCACGGTCAATGCTCCTGCCCAAATGACAGAAGCGGTCAGCTATCGCTGACCGCTTCTGAGACGTCACAGCCCACAGAGGTCAGGGGGCGGTGGCTTTGGCCTCTTTGTCTTTGTCGGCCTTCGAGCTTTCTTTCTCGTCCGACTTGTCTTCGTCCTTCTTCTTGTCTTGGAACTTGGACTCCGCCGCCGTGGCCCAGTCAGCCGTCCATGAGCTGACGCTGTAGATCTGGTCGCCAGTGTTGGTCTTGACCCAACGTGACGAACCTTCGCTGTTGTCGCCGACCGACACCACGTACTTGGCTTTTTCATCCTTGAGCACGATGGTCACCGTTGCTGCTGGCTCGTCCAGGCCGAGCTCAGCCGGCGTCTTGTCGTCGGCGAAGTCAGACGCGTTGAGGGACTTGTAGGCTCGGAGCAGGTCGTCCACCTTCGACATCTTGAAGTCGGGGATGGGTTTGCCGTCCTTCTGGCCCTTCCAGTCTTTCTCGCCCTCGCGCTCGAACACGAAGCTACCGTTGTCGTTCTTTACCTTGACCTCGACGGCATCCTTGTCCTCGAACTTGAGGATCTTCTTGTCGCGCCAGCCCTTGAGATCGCGCGAGTAGAGGTACTTGGAGTAGCCCTTCAATGCGAACACGCCGTCCGTGCCGGGTACCCGCATCATCTGGCCACGTGAGCCGTCGTCGCCCAGCCACAACTCCAAGATGACCTCATCGCCCTTCTTGAAGACCGCGTGCAGCGCTTTGTCGTCGGTCAGGCCCCACTTGTCGTAGTCGTCCGTCGAGGTGGAAACCTGCTCGGTCACCTTCAGCTTGCCGAGGTTGTCGAGCAGCGATTTGGCGTTGCTGGAGTTGGCCTTGTAGGTGATGGGGCTTGCGACTTCCCATTCCTCCTCGCCCTTCTTGACGAGTTTGACGGTCTCGCGCTTGGGCTCTGCCGAACCGTCCGCGCCAGCATCGCCGGCTTCCTTCTTGTCGTCGTCCAAGGTGCGAGTGAGTTCGATGGAGTCGATCGCCTTGCGGGTCTCCTCGTCGATCGTCACGCTGGGGAGTTCGGCCTGCTTGGCCTCGTAGCTGTACGACTTCGCCTCTTCGGTCTGCTTCTTCGTCTGCACGTAGAGCCCACCGGCGAGTACCGCCAGAATGGCGATGGCGATGTAGAGTTTCTTGCTGCTGTCCATCAGATCCTCCTAATCACGCGATCTTCAACTCGCTGCGCCTGCTGAGACGATTGCGCCAACGGAACACGCCGAACGCAGCGAATAGCAGCGGCACCAGTAGGGTCAGCGTCCATTCGACCCGCTGTTGTAGCTTCTTGCGCGTCTGCTTGTACTCTTCCTCGATGCGCTTGAGGTCGTCCTCGCTCGCGTCGACGGGGATTTCCGGGGGCTGGATGCTCGAATACTTGAGGTTCGGCTCCCCGATGATCTTGGCGCTGATCGCGAGCAAGTCTTGGTCTCCAGTCATCCAGTCCATGGTGTTCTTCACCGCCAGGATGGTGTTGGTCAGATAGCGGTTGGCATACTGGCCAGCGACTGCGAGCAACTGCGGGTCGCCACCGACGTTTCCGAACATCTGGAACTGCTGCCCCAGCTCCGGCCCATTGCCAGAGTAGGCGAAGGGGTTGGTCAGGAACTGAGATGACGACACCACGAGCACACGCGATTCCGCGGGTGCCTGCTCCGGAACGTCGAGACCACCCTCTGTTCCGGCGAAGGCACTCTTGAGTTTGCCATCGACGGCTGCCGAGATGATGCGCTGTTCGAAAGGAGGCTTTGGTTGCCAACCCTGCAGCTGCAGCGGCAAATCCAGATTCTCGTCCTCGAGCACCGTCGTGTTCGGAGTCGTGCGAGCAACGACCTGGAACTTGACGTCTGCCGGCTGCTTCTCTTTGTCGAGTTCCAACGACGAGGGGTACGGGAACGCCGCCTCCGGGAGTCGGAAGAACGTCGGGAAGCTGGTGTCGAGCAACTGCTCGTCTTCCTCGTCGAGACGCGGATCTTCTGCGACGTGCGCGATCGGCGGATGCCGCACCGGCTGGATGCCGGCCTGCGTGATGATCGGGATCTGAAGATGGGCGCCGTAGTCCAGCAGCAGGTCCTTCTTCATGTTGATGCCGTAACCTGCGAGCAGCTTCTCGAGGCCATGCGTGTTCAGCGTGGCCTTCATCTTCGGGTCGTTCGGCTTGATGTTCACTGCCGAAGCGAAGACGGCCAGGCTCTTGTTGCCCCGCATGACGAACTCGTCGATGCGCTGCAATTCCTTGTCCGTGTAGTCCTTCTGTGGCTGGGTGATCACCAACCCCATCAACTCGGAGTCGATCTCCTCGTCTTCTTTGAGCTCGACGTTGACGAACTCGTAGAAGGGGAAGTGCTGGTTGAGGATACCTTGGATGTTGGCGCCGCCCTGCCCGCGTCGGGGGAGCAGGTTCGTGTCCGTCAACTTCAGCTCATCCTTGCCGGTGACGACACCGATCTTGTGTTTGATGTCGTCTTCCTTGTTGCGCAGCTCGCGGATCTTGTTGCTGAGCAGAAACTCCAGGCCCTCGGCCTGACCCGGGATCAGCTGCTGAATGTCCTTCTCGCTGCCATACTTGAAGACGAGCCCCATGTAGCCCTGAGCGATCGCGGCTTGATCGTCGCCGGTCTCTGCTTGGGCTGCAAAGGTCAGCGGCTGCAAACCGGCTTCTTTGGCTTGCTGCTTGAGCTCTTCGGTCTTGGCCTCGATCAGGGTGAATTTGAATTTGCCATCACTGGCTCGTTCGTACTCCTTGAGCAGAGACGTCAGATCGTCGACGAAGACTTCGAGCTTCGCCAAGCCACGAGTGATGTAGGCATCGACCAGGACAGGCTCCTTGAGACTGCTGACCAGTCGGGCGCTGCCCTGCGAGAGGGTGTAGCGCTCGTTCTTCGTCCAGTCGGAGCGGCTGCTGGCGCCGGCAGCGAGGACGTTTACGACCGCCACGATTGCCGCCAAGACGACGACGTACAATCCAGTTTCGGTAGCTACTTTGCGACGTGCTTTTTCCGTTGCCATTTCACACCCACTTTCGGCTCTCGAGCTTGCGGAATGCCAAGATCAGGCACAGCGCCGCGATGCTCGCGAAGTAGACGATGTCTCGCGTGTCCACCAACCCGCGCATGAAGCCACTCATGCGCGTCTCGAAGCTGATGTAGCGGAGCGACTCACCGAGCCACCCGCCCATCCAGTCCGCGATGCCGCCGAGGTACCACAGCACCAGAAGCAGGAAGAACGTGATGAAGAAGGACACGGCTTGGCTGTCCGTCAACGAGCTGACGAGCAACCCGATCGCCACCGACGCCGAAGCGAAGAGAATCAGGCCCAAGTACGCACTCTGTACGGGCCCCCAGTCCAATGCTCCCAGGCTCCACGGCTTCCAGAACATCGTGATGGGGTAGATCAGCGTGGTCAGTACGAGCACGAGTACCAGGCCCAGGGCGCCCAGGTACTTGCCGAGCATCACGTCACTGTCCTTGACCGGCAGCGTGATGAGCATCTCCAGGGTGCCGCTACGCTTCTCCTCGGCGATCAGTCCCATGGTCACCACGGGGACGACCAACATGCTGAGGCCCGGCGGGATCAACTGGAACAGAGAGGCCATGGTGGCCCGATCCGTCTCCCAGAAGTTGCGCTCGAATTGGAAGAACATGAGGCCCAAGCCCAAGAAGCTCAGGCAGATGACCACGTAGGCTACTGGGGAATCGAAGTAAGAGCGAAACTCGCGTTTCGCGATCGTCAACATGGCGGACATGGCTCAGTCCTCCTCCTTCTTGGACGAGTTGTCTTCGGATTCGGAGGACTCGTCCTCGTCACCGTCGTCTTGCTCGCTATCGTCTTCCCACTCGGAACCGCGGTCGAGGCGTTCGTCTCCTCGCGTCAGTTCCCGGAACACGCTGTCGAGGCTTTGTGCGTCGCGCTGGAGCTCCAGCAGCGTCCAGTGTTTGGCCACCGCGAGGCGGAAGATGTCCGCTCGCAAGTCGGAGTCTGGCGCGCCAGTGAGCACGAAGCGGTGGGCGGTCTCGTCGGTGGGCTTCTCGGCCACCGACTTGCCTCCTTGGAGCTTCTCCAGTTCGGCACGCACCTCTTCGGCCTTGGGGGCATCGCCCTTTTCGGCCTTTCGTTCGTCGATGGTCACGACGTAGCGGATGGATCCCGAGCGAGCGCGCACCTCGTCCAGATTGCCGTCGGCGACGACCTTGCCCTTGCTGACGATGATCGCGCGTGCGCACGCTTCTTCGACCTCCGCCAGGTTGTGGGTGCTCAGCAGAATCGTGCGGTCTTTGCCGATCTCCTTGATGTACTTCAGGAGCTCGGCCTTTTCGTTCGGATCCAGGTCCGACGTCGGTTCGTCCAGAATGAGGATCGGAGGATCGTGGATCAGCGCTTGGCCCAAGCCGACGCGCTGGCGGTAGCCGTGCGACAAGGTACCGATCGGCTTGCCCAAGACTTGATTCAGGCCACACACCTCGACCACTTTGCGGAGCCGTGACTTGAACGTACCCGGCTCCATCTGCCGGACCTTCGAGGCGAACTCGAGGTAGTCCCAAACGCTCATGTCTTGGTAGAGCGGGGCACGCTGCGGCAAGTAGCCGATGCGCCGTCGAACCTCCAACGGATCGTCGAATACGTCGAAGCCATGCACTTTGGCACTGCCGGACGTCGGCGAGATGAAGCACGTCAGGATCCGCATGGTGGTGGACTTGCCGGCACCGTTGGGCCCCAAGAAGCCGACGACCTCGCCCTTGTGCACTTCGAAGTCGACATTGTTCAGTGCCTGAACAGGCCCGAACTGTTTGCTCAGGGAACTCGCCTCAATCATCACGTCGCTCATGACAACTGGACACCTTTCGCTGAGCCCGCGTGCACGGCTGCTAGAGGGCCGACGTCCAGCAGTGCTTGGAGCGCGGCCTCCGACGTGCTCTCGCCGAGTGCGCACTCCGTCAGGAGCGGACTTGCGAAAGCGCGGTCAGTAGTGCAGTGGGCTGTTGTTGTTTGCATTTCAGGATCTGCGGAGGAAACCCATCGGTGGGTTGCTGGTGAACCGAGCCCCGACGAGTTGGCAACGAAGCGGCCAGCTGCTGATGAACCACCAGCAGCCCCTTGCGGGGTGGTCGCCGCCTCACGGCCGCGGCATCCTAACCGCGGTCTAGTCGCTGTCAACCAATCGTCATCCGACGAGAAAATCCGCATTTCCGACGCCCATAAACACCACGCCGGTTCGTCTATTCCCCGGCATGGACTTTTGGGGCCGTCGACCGGAGCCGCTCACCGAGCCACAGCCTGCCTGGGGACTTCCGCTCCCAACAGAACGGTATCGCGCGAGGTTCACCCGGTCGACGAGGAGTCGTCGCGTGGCGGGTGATCGTGGTCACTTGCCAGCATCGCGAGCGACAAGCTCGCGCCCAGCACCGGCACGAGCCAAATCAAGCGCAACTGGGTTCGCTTCTCCGACGGCTTGTAGAGTCGGGAGCGGCCCACCCTCACGGTGACCCACGCCTGAAACAACAATGCCGCGACCACCGACAAGGCAGTCGCAAGGTCCAGCTTGAACACCGACGCACGGTGCGCACGAACGCTGACTTGGCAAGGGCCAACCTGAAAAATATCCGACGGAGCGCGAGGGCCAATCGGCCGCTGCCCCGCGTGGGCTAGAGGATGGCTTCCTTGCGGCAGGAGAGCCGCGAGTTACGGCTCCCGAGGCTTCAGTCGTAGACGTGCCCCGGCGTCTGAATCAGGAGTGGGTGCTTCTCGGGAGCCAACCAGCTCAGCAGGTTCTCCAGGTCACGCCGCCTCAAAGCGGTGCATCCCAGCGTCGCGCGGCTCAGATCGGAGGTGTGCAGGAAGATGGCGCTCCCGGCGTCGGGCGTCGGAATCGGAGTGTTGTGCTCCACGACGAGCCCCAGCTCGTACATCGTGAGGTCTTCGGCGGACGCCCATCCAGCGCCTGGGCCTCGATGCTGCCAGCTGTTGTAGAACGACGACTTGGGGTCGTCGACGAACACGTCGCCGGATAAGGCTTGCCGCCACGGCCAGCGCGTCCCGGTTGGCGCACTGCGTTCTGGTCCGAATGCGGTCCCCAAGGTGAATATGCCCGCGGGAGCACGTCGATCCCCCTCGCGCTTGGACACGGAATGCTCCCTCCAAGCAGGGGCGTGTTTACCCAGTCCGCGGCCCAAGCCGTTGCCACCGATGCGCACGTCGATCGGTGGTCCTACTAAGTTCCAGTTCGCTTCCCCGTCGGACCGCTCGTAGCGGCGAAGGGTCGCCGCTGAGTGGGTCCAGGTCGGGGAGGTGACGAGCACGACTTGACTAGTGTCGGCTGCGAGCCGTAGCCCCTCTCGATGCAAAAGCCCCAATAGGCCACGCTGGGCGTTCTCGACGGGCAACGCCGCAGTCGGGATGCGGAAACGATGGGTCACGCGGAAGCTCGGCAGCAGGTCCATCGCGTCCGTCTCGTACCCTTCCGTCCAATTGTTGATCACCAGAGGAGAGCCGGAAGAGCCGACTTGGTCGGAGATGATGCCCACGTGATCCGGTTCGGGTCCGCGCAAGGTGTCGAAGAAGACCACGTCTCCCGGCAGGTGAACGGAGCTGCTCGTCTCCGCGGAAAGCGGCAACTCCTGCCAATGTTGCTCGAACCAGGGCACCAGCACGCGCACGCGGCGGTGGTCGATGTTGCTGTCGGTCTTCTTGACGTGCGGATAGCGCTTGGGCGCTCGAGCGATGTCTTCGTGAACCAGTGCCTGCAGATCGTACCCCGCATTTCTGAGCGCGCGCACCACGACGTCGCTGCACACTCCTTCGGTTCTCGGTACGTCACCGCCGGGATAGCTGAGATTGCGATAGCTCGAGCGGTAATCGGCGGCATTGAGGACGGCCTTTTTCGCGCCCAACAAGATATCGAGGGCATCCGGGATCGCGTCGCCGTCCGCGTCGTGACCAGCGAGACTACCGCGCAAGTGCGCGGCGCTCGCTTCTCGCAGGAAGGCGACAGGCACGCCCGAGACCAGCCGATAGCTCACACGCGTGTCCGGCGCGCGCCAGATGTCGGCGACGCTGGCGTCGAGCCAAGGGGGAAACTCCGGGAGCGCTGGTTGCAAGTCCTCGAACACGCCTTGGTCCCTCGGTAGTTCGGCGGGCTTCGCGAGTGCGGGAGGTGACGGCGCATCGGGTCCGGTTGAGGCCGTGGCGTTGGGGGCGGCCGTCGCCGTCGGGCGTTCTGGACCGTTCTTGGCTGTGGCGCTTGCGCAGACGTCGGAGTCGCTGGCGCCTGCGCGCTGGGGCGTATCCAAGGCTTGCCGACACGCCACAACCGCGAGCGCGAGGACGATCGAGCCTGCGGCTGACTTGGAGCGACTGAGTGCGACCCTCACGCTACGTTTGGTAGCCCGTTACCAACGACTGCGCCAGCAGGCCCCAACCATCCGCCATCACGAACAGCAGCAATTTGAACGGTAGGCTCACTTGCGTGGGGCTCATCATCTGCATTCCGAGTGCCAGCAGCACGTTGCCCACGACGATGTCGATGACCAAAAATGGCAGGAAGATGGCGAAGCCCAAAGCGAAGGCTTCCGTCAGTTCGCTCACGATGAACGCTGGGATGACGACCGCAAAATCTTCGGCGGTGGCCGGCTCGGCAGCGTGCGGGTGAGCTTTGTTGGCGAGGGCGAGGAAGCGTTGCTTCTCGCGAGGGTTGGCGTTGGCGCTCAGGAAGGAGCGCAGGGGAGTGGCCGTTGCGTCGAAGACCGATTCGAACATCGCCTGCGTCTGCTGTTCGCCTTCGAAGACCGGCTTCAAGCGACTGGAGATGTCGCTCGCCACTGGCGCCATGACCAGCAAGCTGAGCGCGGTGCTCAGCGCCATCACCACCGTCGTCGTCGGCACGCTTTGGGCGCCGATCGCGCTGCGGGCGATGTGCAGCACGGTGGATATCTTGACGAAGGAGGTCAGCGCCATGAACGCAAATGGCAACAGCCCCAACAAGCCCAGACCGACGACGAGAGTGACCGGCTGTGACAGCAGTCCCGCGTTCATGGATCGCGCTGCTCCTCTGGTTCCGTTGGGGCCTCTGCGCAGGGGCGCGGCGATGACGACGTGCCATCAGCTTCGCGCCGAGTTGACGACGATGTGTCATCCGCCCGAGCGCGCCCCGTGACTCTGGCCCAAATACTCTTGAAATCGTCCGGCGGCATTGTTTGCAGCGAGACCTCGTCGGCAGCGAGCTCTGCCAGCTTTGCGATGTGTTGGTCGGTGGCTCCGAGAACCAGCAGACGAGACTCCACACGAACGAGGTACACCACCCGGCGTCCCTCCAGTGGCAGCCTACCGACCAACTCGAGTGGCCCGCGGGTGGTGGCGTTCGTCCAGCGGCGGCCGGTGCTGAGCAACAGATAGGCCAAGAGCCCGATCCCGACCAAAGTCAGCCCCGCTTGCACGATGTACTGCGTCACCGGCGACACGAGGGCACCCTACTCGGGTGCCAGTCTCGCGCCAATACCTTCCCGGGCCCCGCGCACATTGACAGCGCCCGGCGGTTGGGCTAGCCGCGCCTTGGTGCAAGCGCAAACGCGACGGCTGCCGTCTGTTGGGGTTCTGGCGGTGCTCGCGCGCTGCCTCTCTCCGGGACTGGCCGCGGCGCATCCGAGCCTCGCGGCGGAGCAATCTTCGCCGGCGAAGTCGCAACCCCAGTCGCCCAAGGCATCGGCAGAGTCGGCGCCTGGCGGCATCGATGTCGGTCAAAAGCAAGCCGACCACCCGTTGGCACGTGTACCGTTGGTGTGGAAGGTGTGGCCCTTGCTCGACCCTTTCCGCTCTCGTCGTGAGTCGACCTTCGCCTTCGGTCGGGACGAGTTGCGCGAGGTGGGCTCGGCGCCTTCGTTCAATGGCTGGACGCTCGCCGTGGGGGAAACCATGACCACGTTTCGGCCTGGGTTGTGGGTCACCCTCGACAAGCGCACGTCGTTTCGTTCGACTCGGGGTTCGACGTACATGCTGGAGTTGGCATCATA
>JBNKZR010000065.1:0-6603 GCA_050301735.1 Polyangiaceae bacterium
GGGTCACATCTGGGGATGAAGTTAAATCTCAAATAGGATTAAAAACATAAACGCGCCCAATCGGACGCGTTTTTTTTGTGGCGGGGAGGGCGGGATTCGAACCCGCGGTAGGTGTCACCCTACGCCCGCTTAGCAAGCGGGTACCATCGGCCACTCGGTCACCTCTCCGGGTCTCTTTCGAGCCCCCGGAAACTACTCTGCTGCGCCCCGCCGTCAAGAGCTTCGCGCCGTTTGTGCGGCCGACTTGCGCCGTTGATGGCGCGCCCGGCCGAGCTGGGCCGCCGCTCGTCGGTGGCCGCTCAGTGTGCTTCGAAGAAGAACGGCATCACCGCCAACACACGTTCGCCCTGTACGAGCGGCAAGAGACTCTGCAGTTGGGCCCGCTGAGCCGCCGAAAGCGCGCCCCACCACATAGGCCCCGAGGCCTGAAGTCGCGCCAACGCGTGCCGCACGTCCTCCTCGGAAGGCTCGTCCCCCAAGCCCAACATCTCGAGCAGCGAGCCCTGTGGGCCCTCCAACGTCACCGGTGCATCCGGTGGCAGGTCCGCTCGCGCCTTGGCCTCGAGCAGCGCCTCCGAGAGGCCTCCGAACGAATCCACCAGGCCTCGGTCCTGACCCTGCGCCCCAGACCAAATGCGACCCTCCGCACTCACCAGGACTTGCTCCTTCGGTAGCTTCCGCCCCTCCGCAACCCGAGACACGAACAAGTCGTAAATCGAGTCCATCTGCTCTTGAACGCGCTGGCGTGTGGGTTCGTCCCAATCCGTGAGCACGGAGAGATAGGCTGCGCGCGCGCCCTCGTCGTCGCTGTCTTTGGCGGTGAAGGTGTAGGAAGAAACGCCAAAGCGGTCGAGGGCATCGTCGAAGACGATCTTGCCGCCCACCACGCCGATGGAGCCGACGATGCTCGTCTTCTCGGCGAAGATCGCGTCGGCAGCACACGCCAGGTAGTAGCCGCCGCTGGCCGCCATGTTGCCCACGGAAGCAACGAGCGGCTTCTTCTCCCGCAGCTCCATCAACTCATGCCACAACAGATCGCTGGCCAACGCCGAGCCTCCGGGCGAATCGATGCGCAGCACCACCGCCTTGACAGCGTCGTTCTTCTTCAGCGCGCGGATCTGCTTCGTCCACTCCTTGGCAGTGATGCCTTCCTCGGAAAGCCCCCCGCCGGACTCCATCGAGATACCGCCGATGGCCGGTAGGATCGCTACGTGCGGCTGTCCCGTGGCGTCATCGGCGCCGGTCAAGGCGCGCAAGATCCCCGCCACGTCGAGCGCCGCTTCGCTCTCCTCCAACGCGCCCAGCGCGGACTTGAACTCTTCACGACCCGAGAGCTCTTCGAGGTGTTCTCTCGCCGCGGACTCATAGCCGATGCGATCGATCAAGCCGACGGCCAGCGCCGCCTCCGGCACCCAAGGACCATTTTCGATGGCATCGACCGTCAGTGGATCGTCGTTCGCGTGGGAGATGCCCTCACGCCACGCCTCGCGGATGGAAGCCAGCACCGCACGCATGCTCTCTTTCGCCGCTTCGCTCGGGCCGTCTTCCGTCAGCGACTCCGCCGCGCTCTTGTAGCGGCCCACGTGCAGGAAGTCGGCCTTGACCTCGAAGCGCGCGAGTAGCCGTTTCAAATAAACGGACTGACCGGCGATGCCGACGGTATCGACCGTACCGGCCGGGCTGAGCCACACCTCGTCGCAACCCGTTCGTGCCAGCCAGATCGACGTGTTGCCGTAACCATGGGCATGACACACGACCGGATGCTCCTTGCCACGCAACTCCCCCAGCAAGCGCCCCAGCTCCTCCGTCTGTGCCCAGCTGAAGCTGTTCGTCCCGAGGCGCACCAGGTAGGCAGGGGCGGGCTCCGCTTTGGCTTTCTTCAGAGCGCGCACCAACCCAGCGTAGGTGCGCTCGGGCGGCAGCGGGAACAAGCCACCGCTGAGCGACGACTCGGGAGCTTGCCGCGCCAGATCGAAGACGATGATCTCGTCGCGTTGCCCCAGCTGCGACAGCGGGCGCGAGGATTCGATACCGCGCGGTCGCCCCTCACAGCCCAGCTGAGAGCACAGAGACAAGAGAGCAATGCACCACGGCAAGTGGCGACGCCGACCAGCCACGCTCAGTCGTCCTCCGGAGCTTCTGGCTTGGGCTCCGGCTCGCTCGGGCTCTTCTCTGGCGCCTGCTCGGCGACGGGCGCTGACTTCTCCGCAGGCGTTGGTTCTTCCTCGTCGGCGTCATCGCTGGCAGGAGCTTCCTCCTCGGCGTCATCGCTGGCAGGTGCCTCGTCCTCGTCGGGCTCAGCTTTGGGCTTCGGCTCCTGCGTTTCTCCAGAACCCGCACCCTGCTCTTCGGAGGCGCCGCCCTGCGAGTCCGGCTCGGGTGCGGACGGACCGGCGCTGCGCCCTTCGAACTCGGCGATGCGCCGTTGGGCGTGACTGTAGAACGGGCTGCTCTCCGGCACCTTCTTGTACAACAAGACCGCGCCCTGTTTGGCGCCCATCAGCCAACGCACGTCGGCACCACCGATCAATGCCGGCAAGTGGTTCGGGCTGCGTTCCAAGACGTCGTCGAAGTGACGTTTGGCCTCTTGGTACTTGCCCTGCAAGCGAGCGATGGCGCCGAGACCGGCAAGTCCGTTGGCGTTGCCGGGGCTCGCGTCGAGGACCTTCTGGTAGTAGTCCTTCGCACCCAACAAGTCGCCAGAGCGACGCGCAGCGCTGGCCTTGTCCAACCACAGCCAGACCAAGCCCTTGCCACCGCCCGACTCGCCCTTGGGCTCCGCCGGCTCCTTGGCGTCGGTAGCGCTCGCTTCTTTGTCTTCGCCTTCGGCCGCTTCGGCGGAGTCTTCCTCACCTGCGGCCAGCGTATCGATGAACGCTTCGAGCTCCTTGGTCAGAGGGTGAGACCGACCCACGTCTTCGAGTTTCGTCAGTTCGAGGCGTGCGAGACGCTCGTCCCCCGACGCTGCGAGTGCGTAGATGAGGGCCGAACGCGCTCGACCGAGGGCGCGCTCCGAGACCAACGCCGAGCGCAAGCGCTCGATCACCGTCGACCACGCTTGCGAGCCCTCCCCCACGTCCAACATCGCCAAGACGTAGGCCGCGTGCGGATCGGTTGGGTCGAAAGTGAAGCGCTCGACCAACGAGCGCGCTTGCTCGTACTGACCTTGCAGACGCAACGCGTCCGTCTCCATCAGTGCTGTGCGCTCGGCGGTATCGGGCAGGCGCGGGATCGTGGAAAACGCGCGCTGGGCACTCTGCAAATGGGCCTCGAGAGTCTTGCGACTGGTCGCGCGCTCTTCTTCGGCGGACTCGGGCAATAGCCGCAAGCGCAACCATTCCACGTCGGCTCGCACCAGATCGAGCTGGATCAAGCCCAGCATCACGGCAGGATCGTCCTGCGCGAGTTTGGCGGCTTCTTCGAACTTGGCCTGAGTCGCGGCCAGATCGCCGTCGCGGAACAACTCCCAGCCCTGCTCCGTCAGGGCCTGAACGCCAGCACTGCTGCTCGCCGAAGTCCCGCCGACGAACTGTGCGAGATAGTCCTTGCCCACGGTGCCGGCCAACAACGCCAGCCCACCCAGCAAGACGAAGCCAGCGACCCAACGCAAGCCCGCGGCCTTGCGCGGAGGCGGGGGAACGGAAAGCGGCGCCGGCGGCATGTTGGGCCGCTGCGATTCCGGACTGGAGCTGGGAGCTGGTGGCGGAACCGAGGCGAACTGAACCGCGGAGGCCGGAACCACACCTGCCGAGACCACCGGCGGAGCTGGCGGCGGCCCCACCACAGGAGTGGGCGGCGCGTCGATGGCCGGAGGAGCTTCGACGACCGGCGTCTGATGCGACGGCGAGGTCCACGTCGAGGCCAAGTCCGTGCGTCGGTTCTGAGCTTGGGCCTCATCCGGAGGCGGCGGGACCGTGGCAAACGAGGCGGACTTGCGATCCTCCGAAGAGAAAGACTCGTAAGCGACTGGGGTGCCCTGGGGGGTGTACGCCGGACGGCGCGGCACGGGTGTGCGGCGGGGCGCTCCACCCAAGTCGATGAGCGACGTCGGCGGCGGCTCGATGGGGGCCTCCGGCGTCGGTCGCGAGGAGTCGAGTTGCTCTGCTCCTTGCCGGTTCGGGAGCGCCGACTCGGGCAGCGTGCCGACGCCCATCAACGTCTGGGCGTGGCCCGGTTGCGGCTGGCGTCGGCGAAAGAGCGCCGCGAGCTCCGGCACGTCGCGAATCCGCCGGTGCAGCCCGCCATCGCGAGCCAGCTGGTCGTCCATCCCGACCAATCCGGTATCGATGGCGCGCCGCAACTCACGCAAGGACGGAAAGCGGACCTCGCCTCCCGCCGCACGCTTGACCGACCAGCTCTCCCCGGCCGCCACTCCCCTAGGGGGACGTACCTTGAACTGGTAGCCACAATTCGTGCACTTGACCGTGGTCCCGCGCTCAGACAACAGAGCGTCATCGAACTCGTACTCAGTTTCGCATCGACCGCAAACGACTAGCATGACAGGGGCGCCTGGAGGCGAAAGCCCGTGATAGGCTGGAGCAAACTAGCACGCCGGGCCAAAACGCGACCCACAGTCAGGCCGCCATCCGAGATAGTAGGCCGTCCGCTCGACAGACGCCAATACCTAGAGCAAACCGCAGATGGCAATGTTCGACTCACTCAAGCTCCGCCAGCGGACAACCGCGCGGCGTCGCCCCAAGCCATGGGAGCTTCTACCCATGACGTCGTTCCTGCTCACGGGTTGCCCCGCCTACGGACCCGAAGACTGCATCGCCAACCGTGACGTGTGTGGGCCCAACGCCTCCTGCGACTTTCGTACGGGGATGTGCGTGCGGATCCGCCGTGAAACGTCGGGACGCACCTGCTCCGAGCCGGCGGACTGCCGCTCTGGCCAAACGTGCAGCTCCTCCGGCGAGTGCCAAGCGGGCTCTTGCGCCCTGCACGGTTGCATCGATGGTTATCGATGTGTTCTGGGCGACGGCGGACACATTTGCGTCAGTGAGGACTGACGGACCCGCACAGCGATTTCACGAGGCGCAGCGATTTCACGAGGCACAGCGACTTCACGAGGCACAGCGACTTCACGAGGCGCAGTTATTTGACGAGGCGCAGGTAGGGGCGCTCGGACGAACGCAGGGTGCGCGTCGGCGTGCGCTCGGGCTCGGCCTTGGTGCGGCCCGCGGCGTGCTCGGCCGCCATTTCGGGTTGCACCTCGGGATGGGTACCGGAGTCGCCCGTCTCTTTGGACTCAGGCGGCTCGCTGGGAGCGCCGCGCCCGCTCGAGGGCTGTGCGTCGCTCTCCAGGTCTTGGCCTCTGCCACCGTCGAGAGATCGGAGACTGGGCCGCCGCGGAGCGAGGGACTGAGTCTGCGCCGCGACCTCGGGCGGAATGTCCTCGGGCCAGACCATGCCGCGCCCGTCTTCACCTACGAGCGCGTAGACTGCCTTCCACGGTACGTAGCAGTAGTGCGGAGAGCGCGTGAAACTCAGCGTGCAGGAGATCGCATCGTCGCCAACCTCGAGATCGGGGATGCGCACGGCCATGTTGAGACCCACCTGCAACACCAGCTGCGACTGCCGCTTGAACCACGCCGGCACCAGCACCTCCTCGTCGCGCGGATCGAGGTGGACGAACACGGAGGCCCGCTCCAACAGAGCGAGGGCGACGTCTTTCTTCGGCGGCAGCAGCGACGGCATCGATCGGGTACCTACATCAATCGCGCACGACACGCCAGCGGCTCAGGTAGGGGGATTTCACCCTCAGCCCCACTTCGGGAAAAAGCCCGACATGTTTCGCGCGATGACCCACAATGGCGCTGGAGTTGTCGTCGCGATTCGGTACACGATGTGCCCAATGTCCGGAACGGGACCGAGCTGCGATAATCGACGATTGAGGCATGACGTGCAGCGCCAAGGCGTTCTGACCTCGGTGGGTCAGGCTGCCCATTTCTGCGTCGTGACACATGACGTCGAACTTCCCAGACGCCGTTGTGCGCGCTCACACCCCCCACATGACTAGACCAGCATGACTAACATCGTCGTCGTCGAAGATGAGCCCGCCATCGCGGAATCGGTCTCATACGCACTGCGTCGTGAGGGCTTCGAGACACGTATCGCGGCTAGCTGCAAAGCAGCCTGGGAGGCCCGAGGCGGTGCCCATCTGATGGTGTTGGATCTGATGCTACCTGATGGGAGTGGTTTGGATCTGATCGAACGTTTCGCCGCCGAACCCGATCCGCCAGCCATCATCGTGCTGTCCAGTCGGGACTCCGAGGCCGACCGCGTGGCTGCTTTGGAGGGGGGCGCGGATGACTACGTCACCAAGCCGTTCTCTCCCCGCGAAATCGTTGCGCGTGTGCGCGCTGTTTTGCGTCGCACGAGCGAGGCGGATCGCTCGACGAGTAGAGCGCCGTTGTTGCGCACGGATCTCGAGACGCGCCGCGCCCACTGCGGCCAGCACGAGCTGGAACTGACGCGCGTGGAGTTCGATCTACTCTCGGAGCTGGCTCGCGCGCCCGAGCGGGTTTTTGCCCGCTCCGAACTCATCGATCGGGTTTGGGGTGACGGCTTTGCCATCACGGACCGCACCATCGACAGCCACAC